>JANNFJ010000236.1:0-4852 GCA_031379725.1 Calothrix sp. OTE_75_metabat_31 | reverse complement strand
TTCGTCAAGCAAAACCGGAGGTACTTTTTCTAATTTCCGATGCACCTCGTCCAAGTCACCCTGACGATATCGCCCAATGTGCAGAGGTTCGTCAAATTGTTGAAAAGGTTGATTGGAATTGCAAGGTGCTTTGTAACTATTCGGATGTTAACTTAGGACCGAAAGCCAGAATATCAAGCGGTTTAGATTGGGTATTTACACAAGTCGAATCAGCAATCATTTTAGAATGTGACTGTTTACCACATCCGCATTTCTTCCAATTCTGCGAAGAATTACTCGAACGTTTCCGTAATGATGAACGTATTATGACTATTTCGGGAAATAACTTCCAATTTGGTCGCACAAAGAGCAAATATAGCTATTATTTCTCACGGTATCCCCTAATTTGGGGATGGGCAACTTGGAGACGAGCATGGCAAAAAAACGACTTAGAAATGAAGCAATGGGAAATAGTTAGGGATAATAATTTATTAAAAGATTTACTTCAAGATTCCCATGCTGTTAAATATTGGTCAACTATTTTTCAAAAGTGTTACTATGGGGAATTGGATACATGGGATTATCCTTGGACTTTAACTTCGTGGTTGCAAAATGGATTAAGTATAATCCCTAATTACAACTTAGTTTCTAACATTGGATTTAGTCCAAATGCTCTAAATACCAAAGCTGTAAATAGCTTATTTGACAAATATCCAACCTCCGCAATTTCCTTTCCTCTCAATCATCCCCCATTTATAATCCGTGATGTCCAAGCCGATACTTTTACTCAGTCAACGCAATTTGATGTTAGTTGGAGTTGGAGAATCAAAATGAAACTGCGACAAATCCTCAATTTCTCCAAAAAAGACCAAGTATTACCCAATTGGGTGCTAGAAATTTGTAGATAAAAATATTACATTGTATATAATATGTAACGATATGTAAGATATGTTTGTCAAACGGTCGGAAACTATAGACAGCAATAATCAAAATTATGACCTAGAGCTTGAGAAACATCAATCTCGTAATCTACGGGTGTTCCATTTAGCCAGACTTGAATGCAATCCCTACTTAAATTTACTCTTGCGATCGCTCAAAGCTAAAAATATTTATATTGAGGGTGGAGAGTACAATTCTCAAAGTATATTTTTTCTATGGCAAGTTTTATCTGCAAGTAAACCTGACATTTTCCATATTCACGATATACATTATTTTCTCCAAGGCAAACAAGGAAAATTTGACAATATAATCCGTCGGCAGATTAAATTTATCATCTTTATTACGCAAATCATAATTTTAAAAATTCTTGGTATCAAAATTATTTGGACAGTTCACGAATGGACAGATAAATATACGAATGGTCGTCAGAATATTTTGCCTATTTGGGGTTTAATTTTAAGTCAAATCATTGATGCTATCATTACTCATTGCCACTCTACTCAAAATACTATAGAAAAAGTATTCCATCTTGACCACAGCAATAGAATTTCGACCATTTATCACGGTAACTACCTAGATGCATACCCCAATAAAATTAGTACTGAACTTGCCCGTTGCAGCTTGGGAATTAGTCAAGATAAATTAGTCTTTCTACTCTTTGGTAATATCTTCCCCTCCAAAGGATTTGTGACAGCTATCGAGGAATTCCAAAAATTGAATCAAGATAATTTGAATCTATTTTTGCTCGTAGTTGGTAAACCAGTTAATCAAGAAATTCAAGACTTAATCAATCAAAAAATTCAACATACAACCAATATTAGATTTATCCCCCATCAAATTCCGGATGAAGAGGTACAAACTTACATGAATGCTTGCAACTGCGTTATACTTCCCTATCAAGTTTTTACCACATCAGGCGTAGCAATCTTAGCAATGTCATTTGCCAAAGCTTGTATTGCCCCAAATATTGGTTATTTCAGCGAGATTCTTGATGATACTGGTGCTTTTTTATTTGGTACTGATACTAGTAGCTTATTTGATGCAATGGAACAAAGCCTGAAACAGCAAAATTATCTTGCAGTCATGGGCAAACATAATTTTTCTAAAGTTCAACAGTGGAGTTGGGATTCTGTTGCAAATGCAACAGTTAATATTTATAAAAGCTGTATTAAGTAATGTAATTATCTGTAAGTCAAAACGAATGTATATAAAGCTATCAATAACACTCTATCTTTATACGGATGACAAATATACGACGAATGAATTATTGATATGATCTACTAACTACTATTAAAAAAATAAGCTTACAAATAAAGGAGTTATGAGAATTTGAATTTAACAAAATCCTTAAATTAACCCGTCTTGTTAGGCATCCTGCCTGACCAAATAGAACCCGTAGGTTAGGCATCCTGCCTGACCGGATAAATTCAGAAGACGGGTATCAATTAATTATAAGTTTCATTTAACGGTGATTTTAAAAATAATTAGGTTGAATCAATTAGGGTGCTATACGTCAAACACAAAAATTCACTTCCAGATGAATTTTTGTGACAGTAATCTCAATATTCTCTAGAGGGGTTCGATAGTGGCTGAAACTAGTATAGAACCAGTACAACTGGTCGCTACATCTTCACCGAATGCAGTTGATATAAGACAACTATCAAAAATTTTATTTCGTCGTCGTTTTTTGATTTTTGGTGTTTCCTGTTTGGTGATGTCAGTAGCGGGTGCTTTAGCTTTGACGGCAAAACCAAATTATCAAAGCTCAATGCAACTGCTTGTTAGTTCCAATCTATACGCAAATTCGAGAACGGGCAATAATCAAGATAACTCAGATAGCGAATTTACCGACGCAAATCTAGAAGTTGTAGACTATACTGCTCAGTTAAAATTGATGCTCAGTAATCAATTAATTGAGAAAGCAGTGGCAATCTTGCGTCCCAATTACCCAAATATTGAAGCTGAGGATATCAAAGGAAAACGAAATAAAAAAGCACCCTTAAGTGTGACTCGTGCAGAGTCAGGAAGCGGATTGAATCGGATTCCCAGTCAAGTTTTTGAAATTACCTATAAAGACAATAATCCCATTAAAACAAAACAAGTTTTAGATGCGTTACAAACAGTTTACCAAAATTATAATATCGAGCAGCAAAAACAGCGGTTAGCCAAAGGATTGGCATTTGTTAACGAACGTTTGCCAAAGGTAAGGGGCGAGTTAGTCCAAGCCGAACGTAATCTAGAGTTATTCCGCAAAAAGCATAATTTACTCGACCCCGAAGCACAAGCGAAAATTTTACTCGAAACCCAGGCAGAGACTTATAAGCAGTTACAAACGACACGAGCGCAACTCCAAGATGTACAAGCTCGATATGCGAACCTTCAGCAAAAAATAGCGGAAAATCCGAATAATGCCTTGGTTTCATCGCGGTTAAGCCAGTCAACTCGCTATCAATCGTTACTGAATGAAATACAGAAGACAGAGTTGGCTTTAGCACAAGAAAAGGTTCGTTATACTGATAACTCGCCGTCAGTACAGAAACTGCAAGAACAGCGGCAAAGTCAGTTAGCATTATTGCAGCAAGAAGTGGGGCGATCGCTTGGGGATATCAGGCAAAATGAAGTCACATCACGTCTTTCCACCGAACTTTTATCCCAAGGACAACTAGCAGGAGTTGACCTGAAATTAGTCGAAGAGATGATTCAGGTACAAACAGCCGCATTGGGACTCAAGGCCAGCGAACAAAGTTTAGCCGCATCCGACCGAATCGCACGTGCCGAATTGAGCCGTTACCCCAGCTTAATCGCTGAATACAACCGTTTACTACCCGAAGTCCAAGCCAATCGCAAAACCCTCGAACAACTCATGCAAGCGCAGCAGTCGTTAGGGTTAAAAATTGCCCAAGGTGGTTTCGACTGGCAAATTCTCGAAGCCCCGGAGAAAGGGATTTACATGGGTAGCGGTCGGATACTACGGTTATTAGGTGGGATTGTTTTGGGGCCAGTTTTAGGTATTATCGCTGCCTTAATTTTAGAGATGCTCAACGACTCGATTTACCAACCTAATGAGTTACAGCGACTTACCAATTTACGGTTACTTGGCATTGTCCCCAAACTTCCCCCCGCTGGAGGAAAACGCCAGCGATTACCCTTACCGGCATTTCGAGGGACAAAAACCTTAATGATGTCCCACAGTGCGATCGCTTCTTTGCCATCGCACGAAACCTTCGACATGGCATATCAAAATATTCAAATTCTCAAGTCACCCATACCTTACAAATCATTGATGGTGACTTCAGCACTCAATGGTGAAGGTAAATCAACCTTGACATTGGGACTCGCAGTTAGTGCAGCCCGAATGCACCAGCGCGTTCTCATCATTGATGCCAACTTGCGCGAACCCAGTTTACACAAGCATCTCGACCTTTCTAACGATTGGGGACTATCGCTATTAATACTCGACGAAACTAATTCCTCATTCAAAGATTATATTCAGCCGATTCACCCCGCCATTGATGTGTTAACTGCGGGACCTTTACCAGAAGATACACTGAAATTACTGAGTTCGCGCCGGATGAAGGAATTGTTAGAGGTATTTGAAGAAAGCTATGACCTGATTTTAGTTGATGCGCCTCCGCTTCTAGGTACTGTTGATGCCCGGATTTTAGCGACATTGTGTAATGCAATTGTTTTGGTAGCACGGATGGGTAAAGTTACTCGTACTGAGGTGGTACAATCCACAGAGATTTTAGAGAAGTTGAATTTGGTGGGAATTATTGCCAATCAGCCGAAAAATTCGACTAGTACGAGTGCATTTTAAAATACCTATAACTAGTACTCCATGTCATTAATTTTGATGGGTAGTAGCATAGGCGTCTCGCCTGTGCAGTCCGGTCAGGCGGGACGCCGCGAGCCGACGGACAATAATATATACCAT
>JANNFJ010001011.1:0-3553 GCA_031379725.1 Calothrix sp. OTE_75_metabat_31 | reverse complement strand
AAAGCCAATCTGACATAAATTCGGCTGTTTTTTCCCAAGGGTTATCCTATGCTTTTGCATTGATGACCATATTGGGATTGCACGAACTCGGTCACTATCTGACTGCTCGTCGCTACAAAATTCGTTCGACGCTGCCTTATTTTATCCCTATGCCGTTTTTCTTAGGTACTTTTGGTGCATTTATTCAAATGCGAAGTCCTGTACCCAACCGCAAAGCGTTATTTGATGTGAGCATCGCAGGCCCGATAACGGGTTTTATTGCGACTTTACCTTTACTAATATGGGGATTAGCACATTCTCAAATCGTTCCGACCACGGACGCTGCTGGTTTGTTAAGTTCCGATTCGATTAAATCACTTAATCCCAGATATTCGATTTTATTAGCAGTCATATCTAAATTAGTGCTTGGCAGTCGGTTAACGGCACAAACTGCCCTCGATTTACATCCAGTTGCAGTTGCTGGGTTATTAGGATTGGTAGTGACAGCATTAAATTTAATGCCAGTGGGACAGCTTGATGGAGGACACATTGTCCATGCCATGTTTGGACAGCGAACAGCGATGGTTATCGGTCAAATTTCGCGTTTATTGCTGTTGTTGCTGTCTTTGGTGCAACCAGGGTTTTTTCTATGGGCAATTATTTTGTTATTTATGCCCTTGATTGACGAACCTGCTTTAAACGACGTTACCGAACTTGATAGTAAGCGGGATATTTTGGGTGTTGGGGCAATGGCAATATTGGTTGTGATTGTACTGCCATTACCAGGTTTTCTAGCGCAATTGTTGAATATCTAGCATTTCGAGAGTATTTATTGTGTAATGAGGTAAATACCATGTACGCACTTAAAAGAGAACTCAAATTAAATAATAAAGAAGTCTCCCAGATGCGCGGTATGGCTGGCTATAGGAGGTTTGTATATAATTTTGGTTTCACTATGTTAAAAGCATCTTGGAACTTTGAGGGAATTAAGGCAAGTGATTCAAAGCGATTAGCAGAAATAAAAAAGATTTTCACTAATTGTGTTTTAACTAATCCCATTTATGCTTGGGCTAAAAAGTATCCAAGTACTATATATCAGTCTGCATTCCAAGATTTAAGTGAAGCTTTTGTAAGATGGCGAAAAGGTTTAGCTTCGATACCTATGTTCGCCAGTAAGAAAAAGGGCGATTCATTTACCCTTTACAAGACAGCGGGACTCTATCCACTCCAAGGGGTGATGACTCCCTTTTCTAATCGGGTGGTTGTTCAACCAGGTAAACATATAAATCTTCCGGGTTACGGTGTAGTTAGGTTATACGAGAAAGTAGATTATTTCTATTCTTCTCAGACTTTTACGGTATCACGTACTGCCGATAGATGGCATGTGTCATCAATGTTTGATGTTGAGCGCATCCCACCAATTATTCATGAAGTGCAAAAAGTTGGTATTGATTTAGGTGTAAAAACTTTTGCGACATTATCTGACGGTTTAACCATCACCGCACCACCGGAATTGAAAAAAGCGAAAATCAAACTAAGTAAATTTCAGTGGCGTAACCGGAATAAACTGTTAGGTAATAGGATTAAAGGGATTAAAACCTCTTTCAATGCTAGAAAGTATTTCGATAAATTGGCAATTAAACACAGTGATATCGCTAATATCAGGAAAGATTTTTTACAAAAAACAACAACTGAAATTAGTAAAAAGTATTACCAAATTAGAATCGAAGATTTGAATGTATCCGGGATGATCGCTAATCATAAGTTGGCTGAAGCTTTATCAAGCTTAGGTTTGTATGAATTTCGCAGACAACTTGAGTACAAACAGACCTGTTATGGAACTAAAGTGGAAATTGTTGATAGATGGTTTCCTAGTTCTAAAACATGCTCTAAATGCGGACACAAGCAGGATATGAAATTATCAGACAGGGTGTTTAATTGTGGTGGTTGCGGATATTGTATCGACCGTGACTTAAACGCTGCGATTAATCTTGAGAACGCTGATAATAATTTAGCTTTAATAAAAGCTAAAAAGATAATTAAGCGTTCTAGAAAAGCTTCCTAGTTAATCAAAAATAGTGACTCAGGTTTTGGGTTGAAGTCCTACGGGACTAAACGCTTGTGGATTGGAAGGAGCCGACTCCCCAAGTCGAAGCAAGAAATAGACACTAAATTTGACGAAGTTTGAGAGGTAGTTAGGTTTAGGTAAGTTCTATGGAACAGAAGGTAAAAACAGGAGATTGGTCATGACAAAACAAATTCTCCCGGAGGAATTACAAATTCATACTCTCAAAATAAGCGATGTCGTAACCTATCTTTACCAAAACGGTTGGCAAACAGTAACACATCCCAACCCACGTTTATTAGTATTTCAAGGTGCTGCTGACGATGCAGGCAATCCCATTTTTGTTGTATTACCCAGTCAAAACAGTTTTGAAGACAGCGATCGCTTACTAACAAAAGCGGTAAACCTGCTAGCAATTGAGGATAAATCCCCACAGGAAACCATTAATCTTCTTACCCAAACACCTGTAAGTTCAGTAGCAGATACTTAGAGTATGTTTAAAAAGTCTAAGAAAGTATAAAAAGTCGTTAGTGGAGCAAAGCGGAACATTCGCTTTTAGCGTGCCAGGTCTCATGGCTACCGAAAAAAATTATTGCTTTATGCATGTGAGCGTAAGCAAGGCCAATTATATTACTATTTATTTTTCTAATACCATTTTGATATGAAGATGCATATAACCAGCCTGCCTTGGCAGGCTTTGTATCGATAGCCCCAGGCTTACAGCCTGCGGGCGTTCTATGCAGCTTCACATAGAATTGGTATAAGCTAATTTGTGTTATTAGGTTAATGACAATTCTTCGATTGGTACTAAAACGCACAATTCGAGTTTGACTTACCCATTGTTAATTCTTACACTTTGAGAGGTAGCCAAGCACTCAAGTGGGGATAGTAGTTTACCTTAACCTTGTCTCCAACTTTAATTGTTGATGATTCAACCGCTTTTTTCATCATAATGATGCGTCGTTGCTCCGATTCACAAAGCACGTTCCAACTTTTTAATCGAACCTGTTTGTCAACTTTTGAAATAATAGCGACGATTTGTTCCCATGTTGTGCATTGCACCACTAACGCAGCAATTTCCTCGAACGACATACTTTCGATTGAATTGTTCAATGAAAAATCTTCATTTCCCTCGATACTCATTTCAATATCTTGTCGCAAAGTTGCTAATTGAATTTGTGGTACTTCCATTGGTTCGACTACTTCTACTATTTCGACAGAAGATTCCCTATTTTCAACAACTTCCACCACTTTCGCTGTTGTTTCGTCAGTTTCGCTTTGATCAGTATCAGTTTTAACTTCAATATCATCGACTGGTGTTGGTGGATTATATTCCAATTTTTCACCCAATATCGCTTCTAAATGTGGTGGTAATTCACCTACCAATAAGAACGCACCAGAAAACCATGCTTCTCGAAATGCAGCGGCTTCCCTTACAAACGATTGTGCTGTCATTCCTTCACTATCCATTGCTCGCTGTATGGATATTCCTGTATATTGGTCATCTTC
>JANNFJ010000144.1:0-4408 GCA_031379725.1 Calothrix sp. OTE_75_metabat_31 | reverse complement strand
ATCGGCTTGTTCGGACGGGCAGCGGAACTCATCAAGCCGAGGGTGCGAACGGTTTTAGACAAAAAAGTTAGTTGCATTGTAGTCAAAATCTTCAAAAAGTTTGCGAAGTTGAGATAGGACATTATTTGATAGCAGTGTCTTAATTTACACTGACCTATCTGTGCAGTAACAAAGCTTAAGCTTGGTTCTTGATGAGTATACGAAGCGAGATTGCAATCGGATGAATCTTTTTTTAGCTAGTGGTAAAACCGCTTTCGGGTTTAGTTAGTCAAAACTCCAAGGACACGGCAAAGCACAGTTCTTCGAGTGAAGCCTTAGCCAAAGCCGTCGTGATGACACCCGCTAAACATTTAGAAAAAGAAGCCCCCTATTTCATAGGAATTTCCGACCTTAGCAAAAGGACTATAAGGACTATTATTAACACCACAAGCCTCATCGCTTCTTCGGTTGGCTTCTTGATTCTGTTGATACTTCTGTCGTTGTTCAAGGTTCATTATGGCAAAAGTTTGATTATCTACTATTTGCTGCTCTAGTTTTTTTGTACTATCGATAATTTATCGACCCTTTTATCATTTTCCCAACGTCAACAAAATTAGAAAACTTTAGGATAAAATCAAATTAATAATTAATTCCCACATCAAGGTTAAGCGGGAATATTTTTTATTTATTGAAATTTGATAAATTTGGTCTTAGCTACTGTTTGATTAGCAATGTTCTTTTTGATTATTGCTACTTCATTTGGGTATTTGTTAATTAATGCTTGTGATGACGCAACTGCATCTGATTTTGAAATAGTTTTAGTTTTGTAATCCTTGTAGATATTAGAAGCTTCTAGTTCAAGTGTTTGAAAGTTTTTTGAATACTTTCCACTTTTCTTGAGATTATCAACAAGATTTTTGATGAATTGTTTGCGTAACTGTTCGTATTCAAACTCTGTTGCAGTACGGATATATTTGGCATCAACCTGATAGTTTTTGTCCAAGAGTGCCACTGCTTTGTAGTATTCAGCATTTGAAGATTTTTTGGATACAATTGGTAATAGTTTTTTTAGGTAATCTTGTGTACGTTCACCTGTAAAATTAGGACCAATAAATTTTTTGACGAATTGAGCGGTTTGTTGACGTTGCAACTTAACACTTCTTTCATTGTATGCAAGTAATTCTTCTAGACCTTCAAAACTGTTTGAAACAGTGTTCATTGTACCCGCTTGAGTGGGTCGCGTTACTAGGGGAGTGGCTGCAATTTTCTTGCTGGCTGGGTTGTGAGAAGCGTTTGCCTCTGCTGTAATGCCAACCATAACCGAGAGTACAGCCGCCAAGCCGAGGGTGCGAACAGTTTTAGGCAAAAAAGTGAGTTGCATGGCAGTAAAAATCTTCAAAAAGTTTGCGCTCATTAGGATAGGACGTTATTTAATATAAAGTATGATTTTATACTAAGTTATCCGTGCAAGTACAAAGCCTTGGCTTGGTCTTGATAAGTATACGAAGCGCGATACCACAAAGTGGTTGCCAAGGGCATCGCAATTGGATGAATCGGATGAATCTTTTTTCGATTATGGTGGGTTTAATCTCTTTACCTGCAACACTTCTATTTGCCTAACTGAGGCTTCGCATCACTAATGGACCTGCTGAGGTAATTGGATCGGTAGGGGCATCCAGCGTAATCAGCAACTGCGAAGGGTTCTTAGTGCAGGCTACATCTGGAGCGACCCACTGCGCCGTACCACTGTCATTTTGGCGAAACTCTCCGCAGTACATTGGAACGGCTGAGGGAGTGGCAACTGACCAAAGTCGATATATCCTGTTGTTTGGGAGCTTGGGTAAGTCTTGGGCTACGAGCGTAACAGTGCGATCGCCCGGTTTAGCGAAGAGGCGTGCCGTGGCAAGGCGGCTATTTTTTGGGTTTGATTTTGCACCTACTAAAGAATACACCTGAGTATCGGGTTGACTCAGACGTGCGATGGTAGTTTGATTGGCTTGAAGTTCGGTCTTGAGACGCTGTAGCTCAGTATTCGTGACTTCAAGCTGTTGTTGAAGGGCTGCCGTCTGTTGGAACTGCCGACCTAAAAGAACTTGGTTTATACCCACTGTTACTGCTACGGCTGCGATGCCCGTACTAATCACGGGTATCCACCGTTTCCAAGTGCGGTGACGAGGTAGGGCAAGTGGCACAACGTTGTCATGGTGCGTTTCTAGACTGGCGCCTGCAATTGAATGACTTGCAGCACTGATAATTTTGTCCTTAAGGTGTGCAGATGGTTCCAAAATCGGCATATCGTAAGGAAGCAAAGAAAACGCCTCTTTGAATGATTCGATTTCTTTATACAGCGTTGGCGTTTCGGCTAACGCCTGATTTAGGCGAGCAGATTCCTCATGACTCAAATTGTCGAGAATATAGCCTGCCACTAAATCGGTTTGGTTGGGGTCGTTGGTGGGGCGAATCATGGCGAGAAAAGGTGGTTGAGCGTGGTAGGAAGCTTCTTGAGTGCCTGACGAGCGCGTGATTTAACCGTAGCAAGCAAAATGCTGTCTCGCTTCGCAATCTCTGACTGGCTTAACGCCTCATAATAAGCGGTTTCTAAAAGCTTTAGACAAAGAAGTGAGTTTCATGGCAGTAAAAATCTCCAAAAAGTTTGCTAAATTTAGGATAGGATATTATTTGAAAGCAGAGTATTAATTTACACTGACTCATCCGTACAAGAACAAAGCCTTGGCTTGGTCTTGATAAGTATACGAAGCGAGATCGCAATCGGATGAATCTTTTTTTGAATATGGTGGGTTTAATGTCTTTAGCTGTGCCACTTCTATTTGCCTAACTGAGGCTTCGCATTACTAACGAACCAGCTGGGGTCGTTGGATCAAGCTGGAATAGGAACGGCTAAATGAGGTGGTTGAGCGCAGTACGAAGCTTCTTGAGTGCCTGACGAGCGCGCGATTTGACCGTACCAAGCGGAATGCCGTCTCGTTTCGCAATCTCCGACTGGCTCAACCCTTCGTAATAAGCGGTTTCTAAAAGCTGTCTATCGTCGGGTGAAAGCTGTTTGAGCGCTTCATGTACCAGGTTAACACGCTCTTGCACTGTAACAAATTCTAACGGGGGATTGTAGTGTGGTATACAATCTGAGAACGTTTGAAATCGCTGAAGCTTTTGTTGGCTGGACTTACGCGATCGCAACCGATCGATGGAGCGCGACCGGGTCATGGTGATGAGAAAGCCGCTGAGGGAGCCTCTCTTGGGCTGATAGATTTCACTACGCTGCCAAAGGTAAAGGAATGTTTCTTGAGTTACTTCTTCGGCTTCTTCGACGTTGTTGAGTATCTGAACTGCTGTACTATAAACAAGCTTGCCATAGCGGTCATACAACACATCTAAGGCTTTGACCTGTTGCGCCTGAATCGCCAAAAAAATTTCGAGGTCTGTTGATTGTTCGTTGACGGCAAGGAGCGAAGGTGTCGAATCCATAGATATGAGTAAACTTAAATGGGAAAAAACAAAGAAGCAACGAAGCAACACCACAGCCAACTATCTAATAAGGATTAGTAAGTTGAGAGATAACTATACCAAGATATGCGATTCAGCAGCAATCTGTAACCTCAATTATTGCCATTGTCACAGTCTATTATTGCGATCGCTCCTCCACGTCCTAACCACTAACTTCAAGGTGCGATCCGTTTCCTCTCTCAGATACTCCCTTAAAACATTTGATTATTGCGATCGCTGTCGAAACACACTGGGAGTTACATTTGTCGAGCGTTTGAAGTATTTAGTCAAATGATTTTGATTGGCAAATCCACAAGCAATAGCAATTTCAGAAATACTTAAATTACTTCGTGTTAGCAGGTGCTTTGCCCTTTCTATCCGCCGCCCAATAACAAACTGGTGGGGCGTTAATCCGATTGTTTGTTTAAATAAACGACAAAAATAAAATCGACTCATGCCCGCAATCTGGGCTAACTGCTCTAACTCGATCGGTTGTTCTAGATTTGCCTCAACATAATCGATAACTTGAATAAAATCGTGCTGAGAAAACTCTTTTGCAGCCACAATTCGAGAATCTGTGCGTGTAATGTAGTTTCTCAATAAATGAGTGGCTAAGGTATTCGCCAGAGAATCAATATAAAACGTTGATACAGGCGAACTAGATTCGAGTTCTGCCTTCAAAGACATCCCAATTCCATAAATCAATGGATCGAATGTTCCGGGTACAAGTACTAATTCAACACGCTCCGAATCCAAAATTTCATAGGCAGTACGAGCAACAAAGTCAGGTTCGAGAGAGATGGAAACAGACTCTGCATCAGTCAAAGTAGCAATTTGATAGCAAGCATAGGCAGGTGCAAGCATCATTGAGCCATAACTTACGTTAGATTGGTAGAGACGACCATCGGCTTTGTACTCAGCCCTGGAG
>JANNFJ010000104.1:0-5611 GCA_031379725.1 Calothrix sp. OTE_75_metabat_31 | reverse complement strand
CTTGCTCCCTCAAAACTAATCCAAAGGAGGTCAGCATCAGTGAAATTAACGTCGAGCAAACAAGCATCATCGAAGAAACTTCCTCTACAGTTAGCACAAGTAAAATTGGCAAAACTCAAATCGGAATACTCGAAATTGATGTAACTCACATCGGCATCCCGAAAGTTTGCGTTTCTGAGAACGGCATACCTGAGAAAGCTATAACGTGGGGAGCGTTCTCTACTATAACCTCCACTGAGGTCGGCACCAGTGAAATTAACTCCAGTAAGGTCGGCTCGATCCAAATTAATCTCCCTCAATACAGCCCCACTTAATTTGACTCCATTCAAATCAGCCCCAGCAAAATCCCGCTCCCCAGCAGCGTAACGCTCCAACAATTCTTCAGCAGTCATCTTCCAACTCATTATCTTACCTCCGATTTACTTTCTAATTTCAAAAATAACTAACTCAACCTCTGGCAAACCCTCTATTCCCAAGGGGAACGCTCCGCGAACGGCTCCATCTTCAACATCAACCTCCAAATCACCTACTTTCCTATCGGCTAACTCGCAGAGGCTATATCTACATTTCAAATATTTCAGGCGGTAAATTAATCGCAGCCTCAAATGGTTGGGGAATATTCTGTAAATTCACTACATAATCTCCGTATCTTTTTATATGTCTAGTTATGTATGGACTTAAAGCAGCCAGATGTCGCATTGGAATCACTTCTCCCTGTGACATTAACGTTTGAATCGCCAACGACATATCAACCGTGTTGTGTAAAATAACTGCGCTTGCGACCAAATCAAGATATTTTAACCGTTTTTCTTGCTCAATCGGGTCATTCTCAGTAATAGCTCCCTGCTTACCAAAAAACACCCAGTCGAGAAAAGAATTGTACATCTCAACAATATTTGTTACCGCAGTGATTTCTCGTCTTAAACTGACATTAGAAATATAGTCGAGCAGAAACATAGTCCGCACAACCTTACCTAACTCTTGGAATGCTTGATAGAGGCGATTTTTCTTGCTATAGCTACCCAACTTACGTAGAAGCGTCGAGGGCATTACCTTACCTGCTTTAATGGATAGCACCACTCGCATCATATCGTACCAGTGGGTCTTAATTAAATTCCAATTGGCTACACCCTTAAAAAGAGGTTCGATATGCTTATAAGTAGCATCCTCACTAGGACGGACAAAAGTTAAATCCTTCCAGTTACGAATACGCGGCATCAATTTGATACCAAGAAGATAGGAAATTGCAAACACTGGACCAGATTGACCTTGGGTATCGGCGTGTAAAGTATCTGGTTGAATATCTGATAGATTTTTGAGTAAGCCATCTAAGATATACACCGCTTCCCACACACCACAAGTGATAAAGTGGGTAAACAAAGCAATATATTTATCAGAGACGTGATGATAGGCAATACCGCCGTAACCACCGTAGCGGATGTGGTACTCGCTGTGTAAATTATTCTCGTATATCTCAAACTTGCTTCCATCGGCAGCAGCCTTTTTTCCCGTGCCCCAGCAAGTCGGTAAGCTGAAACGGTTATAAGCGTTAATAATATCCCGAATTGCCGCTTCTATTTTGGCAGCACTAATATGGCGACGGTTGGTATAAGAAATCATGTGGCTCGTCACCACTCTCCTTGAATGACGAGCCATTTGATTGGGACCGAGATTACAACCGTAAGCAAATGTAGTAAAAATATAACGTTCCGCAGGCTCAGATATTTTTGCTTCGCTTCCTGACATCAAACCAAAATGCCTCGTCCAGTTTAACCAATGCTCAACATTACATAATATGTCTAAAACACTACGTTCTGGCATGAGCGTGCGGATTTTAGACTCCAATAAATCTATTTCTGGGGGTTGAGCAAATGATGGAACTTTCTTCAATACAGGGTCGCCTTCCTTATTAATTGTGAATTGTTTATCAACATCACAATTTTTATCGACCTCGGACGCAACTTGCATTAATTGCTGACGTAAGTGTTCGACAAAATCATCCGGGTTTTCGGGGAATTCAAGTAAACGACAATACTCAGATATTAAAGGTTCGCACTCAGCATATGTCAGTAATTGTTCGCGGAAATCAGCATAACTTTCCGACCCAACAACACATGCATCTCCAGTTTTAAATTCGGTTGCCAAATTTGAAAAGATGCAAATCTCTAACTGCTGACGCACTAAAAACTCAGTCCCATCAATTTCTTCTACAACTAACGCACGCCAGTTACTACTAATAAAATTCAAATCAATTTCTTTCGGTAAATGCTTACCGCGTTTGTGTTCGTTGTCTAATACAAATTTCAAAGCTTCAATTACTGATTCATCCGCAGAAGTAGAGAGAATATCGAGGGAACGTACCAAACTAAAAAGCGCTTTTCGACTGGCAGAATAAAATCGCCACATCAACGGTAAGTGGTTGTTAGTGTTATACGCCGCAATCTCATCCAATTTTTGCAGTAGCAATTCTGTACCACCATGTTCATCCAAAATTGACTGCACCTGTTCTCCAAAAAAAGCATTATCCTGAGCCTCTTTAGCTTTCTTAGATGCTTTTAATACTTGTCCAAACGTAGCTAACAACTCGGATGTTTCCGTTACATGTTTGTCGCGTAGTTCCTGCAATCGCTGTTTGGCATTATTCTGAATATCGAGGATACGTTTAATAAATATTTCTACGAGATAATCACGGGTTTTTACCTGTGCTTCGTATACTAAACATAGTAGTAGCGTTCGGCGCTTAGGCAAATTAATATCTTGAAACTCGGATATATCTAAAACTCTAGCAAGAGATGCAAAATGTCTAACTTTGGTCGGTGCAATAGGTTTGAGCAATCGCTTGGCATCACCAAAGCTCATAAGAATATCAAACTTACTTTGTAGCAGTTTTACCCCACTAAGTTTAGCGCTTTTAGGTGGCGATTTAAGCAAATTCAGTGTTGCATTTCCATCTACTTCATCGCCCGTGGCAACAAGCAATTGGTCTAAATAAATCTGTTCGTTGATTGAAAGTCCCTCAGAACAAAGTATAAACAAGCGATTATTGACCATTGAACGAATATGACCAATTAATCGGTCAAGGGTGCTAAATGCTGGTAACTCGTACCGTTCCTTGACTAGCTCCTCAATTGCTACATTTATCAAATCAGCAGGGTGGTCTTTAACTTCGGCAGCGGAAGCAACTAATGTGGCTATTAATCTTTGACCAGCTTTATCGTACTGTTTAACCTGCAAATAATCCCGAATCGCATTTTGATAATTGTAGCGTTGACGCTCTGAGGGGATTGCTTTTACCCACGTTTGTAACTTTAAACACGACCGTAAATGTTTAATTACCGCAATTGGTACGCATTCTGGATGGGGAAAATATCCAAGCCGCTGGAAGGATTTTAACATCACCATAAAACTTAAGAACCCTTCATGGCTCTTAGTTTTGGACTTTACCAACTTGATTTCTTCAGGCGTTGGTGTATAAAGCTCCGCAAGCTCTTTAGCATCGGGAAATTGTTTAAATCTAGGATAAGCGGTACGGTCAATTAACGCCATTTAAGTAGTATTCGCAACACGGTAATCACGAGTATGTGGGTTCGCACATAAAATGAAATTCTGAGAATGTAAAACTCGTACTTCCAGCAGTTAAATAGGCGCATAAAATGAAATATATTCGCGCATAAAGTGAAATTAAGCTGCATAATTCGCGCATAAAATGAAATATTCTTGAAAATGTGATAGCAAGCGAAATAAGGCTTTGAGCTTCTTGTTCACAAGTTAGGTATTTTAAAAGTCACAGTATCACCGCATATCTCAATTTGACTTAAAACAAAAATAGACGCTAAAGTAAATTCTTCCAACTCTAAATTTTCGGCTATTTTCTGTAAAGAGGACTTACCTTCTTGAATCGTTGTTGAAAATGAATAAAACTGAAATGCTCGTCCGAAGCTGATTTCTATTTTATTGATAGGTAAGCCAGATATATTTTCCCAGAAAGAATTTTCTACAACTTCTCTAAAAAAACTAGATTTCAAAAACGAAATATAAGAGAATATTCTTCTATATAAAATAAAGAAATCTTCAATTTTTCGGTAAGTTTGTACATTATTGTAACAACTATTTAGGTAATTAATATAATCTGACATTAATCGAGGAAATTCATAATCCCAGTTAATTAGTAAATAAAAAGCCATGTCAAAACTATAATAATTACTTATGGGGTAAATCCTCGCTTCAATTAATAAGAGTATTTTTTGACTAATATAATTAATTCCACAAAAATGCAAAATATCATCTAAAACCTTTATTAAATCACCAAGACTTAATGAGCGTACTGGATGATTCAATGATAAAATATTATCCGAATCTAAACCTAAAAAAGAAATATCACAAATTTTATATATGTATTTTGATAAATAAACTTGTTCTTTATTTAGCAATTGCATTTGAATTTTTCGTAAGTCAAATTCGCACTTACATTTTACTATAGAAGGTTTAGACCAATGAATAAGTTGTTGACATTGAGGACATCTACAAATAAGCAAACATTGATGATATGGACAAACCCGGACAACAGATAAATCCCAAATTAGCTGGTAATAAGGTTCAGATTGTAAACAAATTGGACATAACTTTATAAAATTTTTATTAATTGCGGAAGTTTTAAGTAAACTAACAAAATTTTTAGCAGGATTCACATATCGAACGGTATTTGAAAACATAGAAGTAAATGTCATTGACCAAAGAATACCTTCTTCTACGTCAGTTAAATAACTAAGTTGAGATAAATTATCTTTACTTGGAGTATAAATATTGGCATAAGTAACTCTTGGTCTCAACCCTGATATCTGAAAAATCCAATTAATTGAAGAGTAGTAATTACTTTCACTTAACCGAGTAATGTAGCTAGCCAAGCTTTCGTTTTGATATGGTCGAGGTCTACAAAGAAGCTTCGATATAACCATGCTACGTTCTACCCTTACTTATGTAAAATCTTAGAGCATTTTGGAGAATTTTGTTTTTTATTAATTCGAGATGATTTAGCTTCTAGATGATTATTTAAGTTATCTTCATTACGACAAAAATCTTGAACATCTCCCAAAAAATTATCCGTTAAAAAAGGATTTTTTTTGCGAGGCTTATCTGAAGAAACGTGCTGTTCAAAAGCGACAGCTAATACATTTAAATCAAGCTTTTCTTTCTGTGTATTTAAAGCTAAATTTGTTCCGTAGCGGATTAACTTCATTAAGTAAGCTATTATGCCATCAGAAGCGTAGTAAAGACGCATAGCCATATCTTCACAAGCTAAATTGGATTTGTCATTAAGTGGAAGTTGTGATTCTACTAAATGTAAAAAAGTACGAAATTCTTGCCCAGAATCAACTTTCCAAGAAAATGGATCGAGATTATGTCTCGACGCAAATCTACGACTTAATTGACTATTAAAATGGAAAACAGCTTCAGCTTCAGGTAATCCAATTAAAACAACTGGTAATTTTGTATCTAAAATTAAATTTTTGAGCCAATCTGATACTGTTTTGAGAACCTTCGCTGAATCTCTATCAATAAAATGTTGGAACTCATCTAAAAAAACTAATTTGACTCCACCATTTTTCATTAA
>JANNFJ010000058.1:0-4277 GCA_031379725.1 Calothrix sp. OTE_75_metabat_31 | reverse complement strand
CAGGTATAACGGCTTGCCAATTAAGTTTTACTTCTTTAATAAATCGAATTGCTGCTGCTGAAGTTCCGCAGATTGATGCAAGTTTATTTGTGCCAAAAAGTGCAGTTATTGGAGTACCAGGAAAAAATATAAACAATGCTGGAAGTTGAATTAAACCACCACCCCCAACCATCGAATCTATGAATCCAGCTAAAAAGGCAAAAGCACAAAGCCCACTAAGCTCTAACATTTATTTTTTCATAATTTTTGCTTTTTAATTTTAATATAGAACTCTATATAATTGTTTACAAAGTAATTTATTATTAGTTATTGAACAACGTCCATGTTAAAAGTAGAGCATGAATGACTCCGAACTTCGCCCTTCAATCACCGCAGTAGCCAATTGCTTCCGGCTATTTGAATGTGTTGAATGTGCAACTGCGATTAGACAGCTATTAATAGCACAAAACGTTCCTGGTAAATCCATTAGCCTCTCTACAGGCAGTACTAAAGAACCATTTTGCAACATTTACCACGACCGCCTTCAAGAAAATATTTCAACCAATGGACGACATGAGGTGATCGCAGTTCAAATTAACGGACAAGAACTAATCTTTGACAATATCCATCCCACCGGAATTTCTAGAGTAGACTGGATAAATAATCTCTATAGCCCCATTCAGGATCTTGGTGGTGACTTTGAGATTAAAGAAACTGAATTTTAAGGAGAAAATTTGTGCTTGAATTATACGATTTGATCCGAAATATTCAAAAGCGCCCTGCAATGTATCTTGGTCAACCTTCTATTTGTCATCTGAGAACGTTTTTAGCTGGTTACTTTTTTGCCCGTCATCAATTAGGGGAAGCCCAAACCCAACAGGAAAAAAACTTCGACAATTTTCAAAGCTGGATTCAGGAAAAGTTTAATATTACATCTAGTCAGTCTTGGGACAAAATTATCCTGTTCTTTTCACAGGATGAGCATAAAGCCCTCGAACAATTTTTTCAACTCTTTGATGAGTTTTCTAAAAATGATGGCAATGGGAAAACACCTATAGTTGCCCAACCAGTTCACTCAATTACAAATAAAGTTAAAACGTAAGTGTTATTAGTAAATAGATGTTTCCATGAAAAAGTATTAAAGAACGTGGAAACTAATTATGCGTTGCCCAAAATCCCAATGTAGAGACGTTACATGTAACGTCTCTACATTATTCCCACTCATATATTTAAAGATTACTTAATCCCCCTGTATTTTTCCTACCTGTCTTGCAGCTAAATATTCGTACATTTGCCAACGTGCATTAACTTCGTTTTGCGCTTCATTGAGTAAGCGTTTAGCAAGTTCCGGTTTACTCTTCGTCAGCATTTTGAAGCGGTTTTCTTGATACATCGATTCTTCTACTGCCTGTTTAGGTTGTTGCATATCTATCTGCAACGGATTTTTACCTTGCTTCACCAAGTCGGGATTGTAACGATACAGCAACCACCGTCCCGATTCTACCAAGTCTTTTTGGTGGTTCATCGCTGTAGTCATATTAATCCCGTGAGCGATGCAATGGCTGTAGGCAATAATTAATGATGGCCCGTCGTATGCTTCGGCTTCAAGAAAAACTTTAAGTGTATGTTCATCTCTCGCACCAAGCGCTACACTTGCTACGTAGATATTACCGTAGGTCATGGCGATGAGTCCCAAATCCTTTTTGGCAGAGGGTTTGCCACTAGCTGCAAATTTTGCGATCGCACCCTTCGGTGTAGATTTAGAAGACTGACCGCCTGTATTAGAATATACTTCAGTATCCATCACTAACACATTGACATTTCGTCCACTTGCGAGAACATGGTCGAGTCCACCAAAGTCGATATCATAAGCCCAACCATCACCACCAACAATCCAGACGCTTTTTTTAACGAGATAATCAGCAATCGATTTGAGATTTTGGAGTTGAGATTTTTGATTGCCAGATGTAGAGACGCGATATATCGCGTCTTCCAAATGTTGTTTTAATAATTCTACCCGTTCGCGCTGTTCCCAAATATCAGCTTCGCTATTTTGTTTGGCATTTAGGATGGATTCTACCAAATCTTCGGGAATTGCCCCAGTTAATGGGCGGGGAGACCCCGCTCCTACGTTATTTCTCAATAATTCTCGTGCGTATTCAGCGTGTTTATCGATAGATAAACGAAAACCTAAACCAAATTCAGCGTTATCTTCAAATAAATTATTTGCCCAAGCGGGGCCTCTACCATCAGCATTGGTGGTGTAGGGTGTAGTGGGGAGGTTGCCACCGTAGATAGAGGAACAGCCAGTAGCATTAGCAATGAGGGCGCGATCGCCAAACAGTTGTGTCAGCAATTTTAAGTATGGTGTTTCCCCACAACCCGCACAAGCACCAGAAAATTCAAATAACGGTTCTTGTAATTGCTGCTGGTTGATTCGGTTTAATTTCAACTTGGTGCGGTCGGGATTGGGCAAATTTAAGAAGAAATCCCAATTTTCGCGTTCCTGTTCCCGCAAAGGTAACTGGGGTTGCATATTAATGGCTTTAAATTCGGGTTGCGATTTATTTTTCGCAGGACAAATATCGACACAGATACCGCAACCCGTACAGTCTTCGGGTGCTACTTGAATAGTGAACTCTTGTCCGGCAAAGTCTTTATCTTTAGCATTCGTAGACTTAAAGTTAATTGGTGCATTACTCAAGTCAATGCCGTTATAAACTTTACTACGAATAGCTGCGTGCGGACAAACCATAACGCATTTACCGCACTGCACGCAGACATTCTCATCCCATACAGGTATCGCTTCGGCTACATTGCGTTTTTCCCACTTGGCAGTTCCCGTCGGAAAAGTCCCATCCGCTTTTAAAGCACTCACAGGTAAATCATCACCTTCCCAAACCATGATTTTACCAAGAATTTCTCGAATAAATTCTGGTGCAGCAACCAAGGGATTATGTAGAGACGTTACATGTAACGTCTCTACATTGTCTGTGTTCACATCAACTTTTTCTAAATTTGCCAGCGTATTATCAACAGCATCTAAATTCTTTTTAACAACATCAGCCCCTTTTTTCCCGTAAGTCTTCTCAATTGACTGTTTAATCTTAATAATGGCTTCATCCTGCGGTAATACACCAGCCAAAGCGAAGAAACACACCTGCATAATCGTATTGATTCTTCCACCCATACCACTTTCGCGGGCTACTTTACTCGCATCAATTACATAAAACTTGAGTTGCTTCTCAATAATCTGTGCTTGTACCGAACTTGGTAAAAATTCCCACACATTCCCCGCATCATAAGGACTATTGAGCAAAAATATTCCCCCATCCATCGCACTACCGAGAACATTCACCCGTTCCAAAAATACCCAATGGTGACACCCGATAAAATTCGCTTGGTCGATTAAATAAGTCGAACGAATCGGTTGTAAACCAAACCGCAAATGTGAAACCGTCATCGACCCCGATTTTTTGGAGTCATAGACAAAATAACCTTGAGCATAATTATCAGTTTCCTCACCGATAATCTTAATCGAGTTCTTATTCGCACCCACAGTACCATCTGCACCCAACCCATAGAACATCGCCCTCACAACGTCTTCTGATTCAGTCGAAAAACTCGCATCAAACCCCAGCGAAGTAAAAGTTACATCATCATTAATACCAATAGTAAAATGATTCTTCGGTCTTTCCAATTTCAAATTTTCAAATACAGCCAGCACCATCGCCGGAGTAAACTCTTTAGAAGACAAACCATAACGGCCACCGACAATTTGAGGGAGTAGGGAATAGGGAGTAGGGAATAGAGAAGAAAGTTCTTCTTCTTTGCGCCTCTGCGCCTCTGCGTGAGCAAATCCCTCATAAATAGCCGTCACCACATCCAAATAAAGCGGTTCACCAGCACTTCCCGGTTCCTTCGTCCGATCCAGAACAGCAATAGACCTCACAGTATCCGGCAACACCTCAATAAACCTATTCACATCAAAAGGACGATACAACCGCACCTTCACTACACCTACCCTCTCACCATGCTCATTCAAATAATCCACCGTTTCATGTACAGTCTCGCACCCCGACCCCATAATAATAATTACCCGTTCCGCATCTATAGCGCCATAGTATTCATATATCTTGTAATGCCGTCCCGTCACCTGTCCAAACTCATCCATAACCTGCTGTACAATCCCAGGAGCAGCATCATAGTAAGGATTTGCAGCCTCCCGCGATTGAAAATAGACATCAGGATTTTGTGCCGTGCCGCGCAATACAGGACGGTCGGGAGTCAGAGCGCGT
>JANNFJ010000057.1:0-4997 GCA_031379725.1 Calothrix sp. OTE_75_metabat_31 | reverse complement strand
CCCCACTCCCCACTCCCTACTCCCTATTCCTACTGCTTGCGAGATTGAATCGAATTTTTGTTCTTCAAGCTTGGTTAGCAATCCTTGGAGGATGCGGCGAATCATCCAGGGTCCTTGGTAAATCCAGCCGGTGTAAACTTGAATCAAACAAGCACCGGCGATGATTTTTTCCCATGCGTCGTCTGGAGTAAAAATGCCGCCAACGCCGATGATGGGAACTGTTCCTTGGGTTTGTTGGTAGATAAACCCGATAATTTCGGTTGAGCGATCGCGTACTGGCATTCCGCTAATTCCACCTGCTTCTTCTTGGGGTGGTTTTCCGGTTTTCGTTATAATTTGTGTTTTTAAGTTGTCGCGGCGAATTGTGGTATTGGTGGCGATTATTCCCGCTAATTTATAGATTTTTGCCAAGTTAATTATGTCTGATATTGCTTCATATTCTAAATCGGGAGCTATCTTGACAAATATCGGTTTTTGTGATGTGTTTTCTTGCTGTAATGCGTCGAGGATAGAGGACAGCATTGCGGAATCTTGGAGCGATCGCAATCCCGGTGTATTGGGTGACGATACGTTAACAACGAAGTAATCGCCGCAATCTTTGAGTAGGTGGAAGCTGTCGCGGTAATCTTCGGCGGCTGTTTCGAGGGGTGTAATTTTCGATTTGCCTAAGTTGATGCCGATAGGTATTGGTATTAGTTGATTGCTTGCTTTTGTTAATCGAGTAGCCATGTTTGCCGCACCCAAGTTGTTAAAACCCATGCGGTTGAGGGCTGCGTTGTCTTGGGGGAGGCGAAACATTCGCGGCTGGGGGTTTCCTGGTTGGGGATGGAGGGTGACGGTTCCTAATTCTGCAAATCCAAATCCTAAGCTTGCCCAGATCGGGGCGGCAATGCCATCTTTATCGAAGCCTGCGGCTAAACCGATGGGGTTGGGAAATTGGAGTCCGAAGAGGTTTTGTTGTAGGCGTTTGTCGGATAGGCATAATGTTTGTTGAAGTCGGGTATCTAGCCAGTGGGTGCTAGGGTGATGGATGATTTTGCCTAGCTGGCTGAGGGTGTTAATTGTGGTGGTGTGTAGTTTTTCTGGGTCGGCTTTGATGAGGTTGAATAGTAAGGGGCGTATTGCTGCTTGGTAAATGTCGGTTGTCATTGGTCATTTGTTGGTGTTTAGGCTGGGTGGGACGGGTTTATAAGTATTTTTTGTTTATGTATGGGTTGGTTGGTTAACCCGCCCTTACGGTATTGTTTTATTTTGTCTTCCCCATCTCCCCTTCTCCCTATCTCCCCCCCTTCTCCTATTCCCTACTTTTATAGATCGGTGCGATATTTGGGCATCTTATATAGTAGCAACTATGTTAAATAATATTTAGGCACTGAGCAGATGGGGCAGTCACAACGACCTATAGCCGCTGAACAGCATATTATCTCCTTGGGGCGTGTCCTTCAGAGCCTTCGAGAAGAAGATAATATTGATGTTCTAATTGAAACTATTATTACTTTTGTCAAAGAACAATTTGATTACAAGGTGATTTGGGTGGCACTTTACGACCGTCTTAATCATATTTTGATTGGGAAGGGGGGTGTTGCGCCTGGTAGTAATAATAATTTTTTGAATCAACGTTTAGTTTTAAGTCCTGGTGATTTACTCGAACAAGTAGTTATTGAGCAGCGTCCGGTGGGGGTTGCTGACTTGCGGACAGAAACACGGGCCGAAGGCTGGAAAGAACTAGCTCTAAAGCATCAAATCCAAGGCACTATTATTTTACCAATTCGGTATAAAGACCGCTGTTTGGGTTTAATTTTGCTTGGTTCGTTGCGTTGGGGCTACCTGTTGCCAACCGATATCAAAGCTAGATTGATGATGGTGTTGGGCGAATTGGCGGCTGCATTGCATCAATATGAAATGAATTGGCAGCAAAAGCAGACCAAACGGTTGGAAGAGCCTTTGCTACAATTATTACAATCACTACAAACGATGAATAGTTTGGAGCAACGTCTAGAAGCTGTCATACAAGCAACTCAAAATTTTGTATTACCGACACGGACGCATATTTACTGGTTTGAACGCGAAGGAAGGTATTTTTGGCGACGAGCTACGAGTAATTTAGGTAGTAACGGAGAGCGACCGATTGAGAAAGATCGGTCTTCGGCAGGTTCGATCGCAGTTGAGGAGTTAAGCGACTTTTACTATGCTTTAGCGGTGAATGAAATAGTGGCGATTGGGGAAGGGCGAAGTTCGCTCAAAAGCCATTTTACCGCGCAATTGATGCAACGCTTGCAAGTGCGATCGCTCTTAGCTGCTCCGATTATTTGGCAAAAGGATTTACTCGGTTTTTTGGCATTGGAAGCGAACGAAGCACGGATTTGGAAGGAAACTGATAAGAATTTTGTCCAAGGTGCTGCAGGGTTAATTTCCCTGGTGGCACCAACCGAAAGTATGGAAACTACAATCCAAGAAATCCGTGATGATGCCCAATTAACCGGATTAGTTGCTAAAGGGATATACTCAGAACGCGATTTTGAAGAAACTCTAAGCAACTGTGCTACCAAAATTTTAGACCGACTCTCAGCAATGCGGTTTGTATTGTTGCAGTATGATGCCGACCATAGTCGGTATGAAATTTTGCATCAAAGTCAACCACAAAATCGCCGTCCGTTGAATTTTGGGTTTGATGGATTGCGTGAAGTTGACTGGTTGCTGTTGCAGCGTGCAGAACAGGCTGTAGGGGTTGAGAATTTAGAAGAAGACTTGCGGTTTTTTAATTGGCGTTCTTCGTTACTCGATGCAGGAGTGCGATCGCTCCTGCTCACAAATTGCGCTCCCGGTCATCCACCGGAAACACTCTTGCTCATCACTCACGGAAGTCACCGTGCTTGGACTGTACGGGAAAAGGAACTTGTGCAAGTTGTCAGCCAGCAGATTGGTGTAATTACTCGGCAGTGGACATTACACTATAGCGCCGAGCAGCAGCAAAAAATCATGCAAAGCTTTCAAGACTCACTACGCATTCTCGAACAAGCCCAAAGCGCTAACACCGAACTGGGCAACAAGCATCTGGAAATTATTTCTCTACGCCAAATTGCTGGGATTCTCAACTGTCCTTTGGCGATAATGCTATCGTGGATACCCGGAGGACAATATGCCGAAATTTTGCTTGGTGTGGGTTCCGACCCCAAGTTTGCTATTCAAACTCAAGCATCAGTACCAATTGCCGGCGAAGCTTTGATTCAGTGGGCATTGGCAAATCAGGGAATGATGCTTCTCAAAGGAGAAGATTTGCCCGAAGATACCCGACGATGGCTGCACGGTACTGGGATCGGCCAACTTTTAGTAATGGCATTACGCACTGACCCCGACTACGAGCCGACGGGTGTAGTGATTATGGCAGACTACTTACAGCGGCGCTGGTCAGAACATAGCTTACATGCGACCGAAACCCTGATTTGTCAACTAGCATGGTCGCGTCGTCAAAAACAAGTTACGCAAACACTGCTTCAAGATAAAAAACAACTACAACAGTTGGACTGGTATAAGCATCGAAGGTATGAGGGAAATCAGCGGAGTATCGGCTCATTGATTTCGCAAATTCAAGAATTGGGAATTCCTACTACCAACTTGGCACAAATGCGCTACCAGCAAATGGTGCGTCAGTTAGATAATACCAATACCTTGATGACTGGATTGCTTCAAAACGAACAATGGCAATTGCAGATGCGGAGCGAAAAGATGCCTATTGCTAGTTTGTTAAAGCGATCGCTCGAACGGGTTGATAATTTACTTAAACAACAAAAATTGTGGGTTGGCGTACATGGTTTAGGGCAAAATATCACCGATGACACCAGCGAAAAAACTAACTCGCACTTATCGCAGTACTCATTAGTTGTGATTTGCGATATCGTCAAACTCGAATTAGTACTTAACGAATTACTCGTATCAGCTTGTCAGCGTTCTATATCAGGAGGAAGAATCGACTTTTGGTGTCGTCGTTTAGATGAAGCTTCCCTCGAACTTTCGATTACCGATAATGGTGTTATATCCCCTCAACTCCTCGTAGAACTCTATCAAGACACACCCAAGGATGTACTAGCGTTTTCTCTGGTTGACCAACCACCGGGTTTGCACTTACTCATCTGCCAAAATCTCATGCAGCACATGGGAGGAGAGTTGCACTTCTACCAATTACCTGATAGCCGCGTCGTTAGTCGATTATTATTACCACTGTCGAAATCAAGGGATTAGGGAGTAGGGAGTTATTCAACCTTTAGATAGATGACAAAAACTATCTAATATTTGTAGCTAAATGGTTATAATTAACTTCCACCGCTTAGAAATTCAATAAAAATCTCCACAGCATTGTATATGGGACGCGCACGTTCAAAATCTGACCTGCCAACTAAAATTTGTCCAGTTTGCGGACTACCGTTTACATGGCGCAAAAAATGGGAAAGTTGTTGGGATGAGGTAAAATATTGCTCCGAACGCTGCCGTCGTAGACGTTCACAAGTTAAAACAGAGGATTAGTTAATTAGGGGAGTAGGGAATAGGAAGTTAAGAGTTATGAATTAGGAGTTAGGAGTAACTAATTTAATCGTATCCCCTAATCCCCACGGACTACTCCCTACTCCCCTTAAATCAATCAAAACGGAGTTTACAGGTGCAACCTAAATTAATTATTCATGGTGGGGCTGGTAGTTCGCTCAAAGGCAAAGGAGGAATAGAAGTAGTACGTAAATCGCTCTATCAAGTAGTTGAATCCGTTTATAGTTTACTCCTGTCGGGTGCAAGTGCGTCAGAAGCAGTGGTGTGCGGTTGCCAATTGTTGGAAGATGACCCCCGATTTAATGCTGGTACGGGTTCGGTACTGCAATCCGACGGTCAAATCCGCATGAGCGCTGCATTAATGGATGGATCAGCGCAAAGTTTTAGTGGTGTAATCAATATTTCGCGGGTTAAAAATCCGATCGAAGTCGCGCAGTATTTACAATCTTCCCCCGATC
>JANNFJ010000040.1:0-6290 GCA_031379725.1 Calothrix sp. OTE_75_metabat_31 | reverse complement strand
AGAACTAGATCCCCGATTTTTTGAAGCAGTCGGGGATCTAGCAACTCCAAGAGTGGCAATACTGCGTAGGTTTTGAAGTTTTCCCAAAATTGATCCACCATTATCCCCCGCATTCATTGGGGGACTTTAAAAGGCTTTTAGCCCCCCAACTTATCGGGGGGTTGGGGGGATCTAAATCTATCCCTTGCAGTATTGCCAAGAGTGGGGGATCTTACTACAGAGCTTTTGAAATCAACTATAATAATTACCACAGAGGCGCATATTATTACTTAGTTATAAGAATAAAATTGATTTATTTCGATTCAATCGCTGTATTAATACATACAAGCAAAACTCAACTATAATTATTTCTCTACTGACTGCGTTTAACCAAATTCAACTAGTTTATATATATATGTTTCTAGCCCTTATCTTGGCGTGGATTATCTTTACATTTCTTCTGAAAATTGTCAAAACAACTGTAGTCAATGCATTGATGATTGCTGCACTTGTTGTACTTTTGCAGGTAGGTTACGACATTACTCCAATCGATATTTTTAATTACATTGTGACGCTACCCCAAAGGTTACTCAACTCAAGTGGAAGGTAATTAAGGGAGTAGGGAGTCAAAGATTGATGGCAACATTATTCTCCCCTTCTCCCTCTGTCTTCCACCGCTATTCCCTCATTTATAAGAAATCTTTGCGAGTGCGTCTTGTACTGTCGTAGGAAGTTGACGCATAATTTTACCGCGTTCGCGGTCTAACGCAACTGATGATACTTTTGCTGTGACGTACAATTCCTGTGCGTCGGGTGATTCAATTGCATATTCCCAATTGATGCGAACACCTTCTAACTCTCCTATGCGTGTTTTAACCACCGCTGGCATTCCTAATTGGAGCGAGCGGTGGTAACGTATGGATAAATCGACAACGGGTAAATCGCAACCTAAAGCAACTAAATCGGCAAAATTGATCCCAACAGACCGCAAACACTCTACTCGTGCTTCTTCCATCCAGGTTAGGTAGTTACCGTGCCAGACTATCCCGGCATAATCGGTATGATGAGGTTGTGCCCGAACTGGATATTCAAACCACTTTTCAAATGTTTTTACTGATGGATTGATAATGGCACCAGTAGGTGGTAGCTGGTTGGGGTTTGCTTTTTCTTCAGACATTTTAAAATTTGTTGTGAAATGCTTTTCGAGTGACTACACCTGAAATAGCATAGCAATTTGTTGCATTCTACGACTTGCCATTCACCATTCTTTTACTTTTGACTTATTTGGCATCGAAAAATTAAAAAATGTTTTCCTTTAAGCCCAAGTGCGATTGCAGCAGCCACTCTCCTGGGAAATATCGCAACACCAACGAACGCTCTAATAAACTAACTACCAGGATCTATATATTTTATAGGTCTATATAAGTTTGAGGCAATGGCTAAGGCTAAGAACTAACGGTTAATATATTTAAGGGTTAGTGATTAGCGATTAGCAATTCCCGACTTAACTGCTTCAAAAGAAAAACGTTCGTTACACCAAGGGGTAATTCTAAGTATCCTTAATGCCGCTTAACAAGGGCTTTGTTACCTGTTCCTGCTTGCATCGACTGCTTGACAATGCTAGCAAGCTCTTGCAGTTGACTGACAGCCTCTGCACCTTCTAGCTTCATCAATTCACGGTCATCACGCATTTCAGTCCAGGTAATTCCGTAATCCGATACTAAGAACCGAATCAGGTGGTTCTCACTCAAACTTACCATAAATGAAGCACTGTTCATTTGGTCGCCGCATGTATAGCACGATGCGGGATATCCCCGTCGCTCAAGTACAATTGCCAATGCTTGTAAGTTCATTACCAAGTCTTGAACGAATTGTCGATGTTGCTGGGCTAGTCTTAAATACACTTGTGTCCTCCTAACACCACGGTTATGGATGTGCTTTTATATTTTTTTTAGATTTTCCCATGAACTGGTATTGTAAACTATTGATGTACAATTTCCAGAAGTATATCAAAGTCCAATATGTTTACATTGTTTAAAGTAAAGCATCATGGATTTTGCTGTCGTATCAAATTATTCACTTCGGCGACTCAATATATCCGACAGAATTGCGAGACTTTATCTTATCTTTATCCAGTTCGGTCTTGTGGTAGTTGCTGACCATAAATGAGAATCCGCTTTAAGACTAACTCACAATCAGCATAAGTCAAGTGCAAGAAAGCTACAAATAACATGATTATTTATTGCTTGTAGCTATTTTCGCTACATTTACGCAGTAAAACGCACCAACACGCCTTTTTCCTTTAGAATGACCAGAAACTAGGCTTGTACCGGGCATTGCTGCCACTGGGAATTACTAGAAGTTTGAGTAATATCTCGAAGTTTAATTAAATAGACCTTCGCTACAACTACATTTTTGTTTCTGTGAATGCAGATGCCAATGTTAATACTTGGCATCGCTGACAAAAAACAGCCATGTGCATAAGTTTCGTGTCATAAATTAAACTGATGACAGGCTAGTGAAATTCCGATTGATATATTGAGTCTAGTCGATAACCCCGAAGGTATATTTTTGAAATTAGAACTTCTGCAAAGATGTGTCCCAAATTTTCAATGTTTGATACTCGTTGAAGATAACCCAGGTCAATACAGATAATGTTGCCATTTCGGCAGAGTATTCTTAAGCTTTACTTAAAAAGTATCGAACAATACACAGTTAAGTAAACAGGTAATAATTATCAACACTAATTTGAATATATCTAATTATTAAGTTTTGAAAATTTTAAAACTAATACTGATTAATTCTTAATGCCGATTCGGAAAAAGCAAAAGGAGTTTCCCTTTTACCTTTCCCTTTAACGCTTAGACTACTTGCCACCAACCGAAAGCAGGTCCGATAAAACGGATTGTTATCCAGGTTACGACCATTGCAACAATACCGATCCAAGCACCACGAGTAGTCCATTGGACAAAAGCTTCGCTTTGGGATTTCGTGATCGGAACCCAAGATAGAATTCGTTCTTCTTGGTGACCGTATTTATCTCCCAGTGCAGTTTTGCGACGTTTTGCTTCACCCATAGTCAATAGTTCAAAATTCAAGATTTAAAATTCAAATTTCAGACATCTACTGCTGATGATAGCGTGTTTATGAGGTCATTGGTCAGTAGTCAGTGGTCAGTGGTTAGTAGTCAGTAGTCGGTGGTCAGTGGTCATTGGTCAGTAGTCGGTGGTCAGTGGTCAGTGGTCGGTGGTTAGCGGTCAGTGGCCGGTAGTTATCTTAATCCACCTCACAATCAACAACTAACAACTAACAACTGACCAATGACAACTAACAACTTTCATCACTAGTGTTAAATAAATTGGGATCGAGGTAGTTGATACGGGCAAGAGGACTCAAAGAGGCAAGAATTTGGGCACCGTAGCTGCGATTAACCACGCGAGAGTCAAGTAATGCGACAATACCTTGACTTTCCCGTGCTGGTGCTAAAGCGCGTTGAAGTTCGTTTAAGGCGGCAGGTAGCAGGTACAATCGAAACCAGTCTTGGTGCTTGAATTTGTAATGAGCGACCCTACCTGCAACCAATGGGTTTTCTAACGATGGTAAAGGTAAAGTCGCAATTACCATTAGCTGCGGTGCAGGTAAAACACTTTGATGTTCGCGCCAAAATTCCCACCCAGCAATTAAAATCCCGTTTTCGTCCAAGCAGGTTTTTTCAACTTGTACCCGCGAACCAAATTCCGCAGCTAAAATTGCGCCAACTTGTGCTTTGAGGGGTACATCGCCAACTAGAATCACCGTCAAACCGGGTGCAGTGGCACTTAGACATACTAAGGTGCGGACTTTGTGGATAAAAGCCCCTTGAAATTCGGGTGTATTGGGTAAAGGCAAATGATAGGGGACATAAAGCTGAATTGCTTCGGTTTGACTATCTGGGGCAAACTTTAGGCAAGTAACATCACCAATCCCCAGGCGATCGCGGAACAAAAGTGCTTCGGTTTCTGGTTCTAAAGCGCTACCAATAAATACTACAGGTTGCCGCTTCCAAATCGGTTCGAGAATTTTTCCCAATTCCACAGGGGCGCAATGTAATGTAAATGTTCCGTAAAGTTGGGATAGGGTAGCCCAAAGCAAAGGAGGGTTCGACAGCTTATCGAGCAAGGGTTGACTGTAATCTCGATGACTATAAACTGGTTGATTGCAACCAGCTTGAAGTTGCTTATAAAAGTTTTGCCAGGTGAAAGGAAGATTAACAATATCTAAAGCGCAATAAAGTCGTTGTAAAATTTCGGTTTCTCGACCGGAAATCAAATAACATTCGTAGGGATTAGGGGGATGTTGAAAAAGTTCCCGCGTTAACTCCACCCGTGCAGTGCGAATTGTCTCCGCTTGAGCAGGACAAGCGAGCATTAATTCGTCCCAATCTTGTGTCTCCAATGTTACCGTCAAGCTAGTACGTGCCCACTCTTCTAAATCGTCAACACCATCAATAATTGTCGGGATATCTGGGGGAAACCCAGGATTGGGATTATCTGACAACTGGGCATTCAGCCAAGCAGAGGGCGTAGTTAAAAGTATCCCATTAAACCCATGACCCACCCAAGTATCACCAGTTCGGATTGGCTTATTGACTTGTAACCATTGCTGCAAGCGAGGAATTTCAATTTTAAGTAAGCGCTGCTGTACGGATGGCGGCGCAACAATAATCACCGGTCCTTGCCACATCAACGCGGATGCAACAAAGCTAGTGCGGTATCGTCCTTGATAGCCACAAACTGCGCCAACTTGAATCAAAGCGCTTCGTCCTACACGCAAAGCGCGGGCCACCAAGCGTGCCATCGTAAGATGATGATGCCATGCCGGAAAACCTGCCTGCGATCGCAGGAAGTTGTGTAATGACAAATGTACTTCTGCCTCAATCACGCGCTTTTCGCCCCATACAGAGTAATTTTTACTTATGTAGCCATTAATTAACCCCAGTCTTCGCCATTTTCGCGCTGATATTATCGTGTTTGTTAATAGGTAATTGTTATATTAGCCACGAGATGACTTGAATAAGTCTAACTTCAAGCCGATATCGAAGCCGTCACAAAAGCAAGCAACACAGGTTAAACAACCTGCTTTATGGCTCAAACATTTACAATTAACCACTAACAAATTGCACAATGGCAACTTATAAAGGAATATCTAGCGAAGCATTTCGACATCCATTAGATAGCCAAGCGGAACAAGCCCTACGTAGCTTACCAGGGTTTGATTTTCTTGCACGTAAATTTGTAGAATTTTTCGCCGAGCGCCCGCAGTTAATTTATTTAATGGGTAACACCATCCAAGTTGGGCCTCGTCAATACTCCACTATTTACCACATGTTCCGCGAATGCGTCCGCGATTTGGATATATATCCCGAACCAACACTGTTTGTCGAGCAAAACCCAACCGCCAACAGCTACGCACTAGGGCAAGAACATCCATATATTGTCATCAATACAGGGATATTAGACTTACTGAGCGAAGCTGAAATTCGGGTGGTGTTAGCCAATGAACTGGGGCACATTAAGTGTGGTCATACTATTTTAATTCAAATGGCGATGTGGGCGCGAAGGGCTGCTTCCGCTTTAGGTGATTTAACCTTTGGAATTGGTAATTTTGTCACTCAAGGTTTGCTACTTGCCTTTTACGAGTGGCGACGCAAAGCTGAATTATCGGCTGACCGTGCTGCTTTGCTTGTAGTGGAAGACTTAAACACGGTGATGACAACAATGATGAAAATCAGTGGAGGCAGTAACAAATTTGCCAACGAGTGCCACTTACGCGAATTCATCAAACAATCCGAGAACTACCAAGCACTCGACGAAGATGGATTAAACCAAGTGTACAAACTTTTAATGTATACAGGCATGGTTGACTCAATGCTCACTCATCCTTTCCCAGTCGAACGAATACATTATTTACGTCAATGGGCAGCATCCCCCGAATATCAACAAATTCGCCAGGGAAACTATAAGCGATCGCCAACTGAAGGTGCAGTCAACATCAACACCCCAACCGAAACAGAAGCCGACAAACTACGCCGTCAACTCGAAGAACTCCAACGCGAAATCGAGCGAATTCGCAAGGGAGGGAGTAGGGAGTAGGGAGAAGAGGAGAAAAGGAGAAGGGGAGAAGGGAGAAGGGAGAAGGGGAGAAGGGGAGAAGGGAGAAGGGGAAAAGCCTGTAAGGGCGGGTTCACGACTAGGCTCTACTGATAACGAAAAATCTTCATAAACCCCGCGCCGCCCCCCCCCCCCACCCCCCCACCCAGCCACCCACCCCCC
>JANNFJ010001424.1:0-13422 GCA_031379725.1 Calothrix sp. OTE_75_metabat_31 | reverse complement strand
ACTGACCACTAACCACTGACTACTTACTCCTTCCCAATTGTGTCAGTAAGCGACGAATTACGGGAGCATCTTGTGCGTTGGGTAACTGAGCTAAATAACTTTCCAAGTCGGTAGTAGCTTGGGTGAAGCGTCCTAACTGGTAAGATAATAGACCGCGATCGCGTATTTCTAAAATTGCATCCGGCAAGAGCAGTAAAATTCGTTCAACTGCTCCCATTGCTTTTTCTAACTTTTGTTGATTTAAATAAACATACTTGAGATTCGACAATATCCGCCCTAATAACTGTCTATTACCTACCGTCACTAAATGTTCTGGCTTTAATGCTATGGGTTGTTGATAAATCTGGCTTAACCTATCCTGACAATCTTGGGGAAACATCACATTCCCACCATGAAACGCATCAACAAAAATATCCATATCGGGAATATCGGGACGAATTAGAAAATGCCCCGGCATTCCCACTCCCACCATTGGGAAGTCAATACGACGCGCAACTTCTAGATAAACGAGTGCTAAAGTAATGGGAATTCCCGTGCGACGCTCAATTACATCGTTTAAAAAGCTGTTGCGAGGGTCATAATAGGTTTTTGTGTTGCCAACAAACCCTAAATCTTCATATAGATATTTATTAATACTTTGAATTACCCGCATTGGATAGCGTTCATCTGGCAAGCGTTCTAATAATTCAAATGCCATTGTATCTAATGCGTTAATATACTCCTCTAGGTCAAGGTCAGGATACTCTTCTTGCGCTATTAGTAAAGCTGCCTTCGCTAAGTCGATATACTCATCAGGCTGCTGAATCTCTTGGTAAAAATATTGTCGCGCTGACAGGTAATTCATAGGCAAATGCAGATTGGATAGGTTGATAGGGTTTAATAGGATTACATTCTCAAAAACCAGGAAAGCAGCAGTCCTGCCTTTCTCCCATACTAAACCCGTTAGACAAGGAAAAACACGCATCCCGTTTTTGAGATTAAACTATTCTCCGATTGGAGAAAATATAATCAATCTAGAAAATAGTATTTGTTTAATGTATTAAAGTCAAAAGCGAGCATCTTGCTCGCACTACTTTTTATTAGCCCTCCGATTTGATTTTTGAAATAAAATATGGAGGAAATAACCTTATTAGAAAGCAGAGGGCACAGAGGAAGAGAAAGCGAGGGTTATTCAAAAATCAAACCGGATTACTATATCAAAATTAAGATGTTTTAAGAATGGTATGGTTATTTATGCCGAGTTGTACCAGTTGTCGGGGATTTATTTCTTCGTTATAAACCGCTGCAAAGCATTACTAGGTTTCAAATATTACTTGTTTTTTGTACGTATTTTCGGATTTTTAAGCTGCTCGCTATTATAGTGTAACTTTCAATGGAAGCTATAGTTCTTAAGAATTAATTTATGCCTAAGACTGTGGTCGTTCAATGCTAATCTGGAAGATGAATATTGCTTGAAATCAAGCCTCTTCTCTCATACCGTTTTCGCCAAATATAGCTTCAATCAATAGGACCCAGCATGGTCAGCACCGCACAAAAAACAAACGTTGGTTACATTACACAAGTCATCGGTCCGGTTGTAGACGTGAAGTTCCCCGGCGGCAAAATGCCCCCCATCTACAACGCTCTGATTATTAAAGGCACTAACGAAGCCGGACAAGAAATGTCCGTGACTTGCGAAGTGCAGCAGCTACTAGGCGACCAACAGGTACGGGCTGTTTCGATGAGCTCGACCGATGGTTTAGTACGCGGCATGGAAGCTACAGACCTTGGCTCGCCGATTTGCGTGCCAGTTGGGAAAGCCACTTTGGGACGGATTTTTAACGTTCTCGGCGAACCTGTAGATAACCAGGGCCCTGTGAATGCCGAGGAAACTTTGCCCATTCACCGTCCAGCGCCTAAATTCACCGAATTGGAAACCAAGCCTTCGGTTTTCGAGACGGGAATCAAAGTGGTTGACCTTTTGACCCCCTACCGTCGTGGTGGCAAAATCGGTCTATTTGGCGGCGCAGGTGTCGGCAAAACCGTAATCATGATGGAGTTAATCAATAACATTGCAACCCAACACGGTGGTGTGTCGGTGTTTGCGGGTGTGGGCGAACGCACTCGTGAAGGTAATGACCTTTACAATGAAATGATTGAATCTGGGGTAATCAACAAAGACAACCTCAACGAGTCAAAGATTGCGCTAGTGTACGGACAGATGAACGAGCCACCTGGAGCGCGGATGCGTGTAGGTTTGTCGGGCTTGACTATGGCTGAATATTTCCGCGATGTCAACAAGCAAGACGTATTGTTGTTCGTCGATAACATTTTCCGCTTCGTTCAAGCGGGTTCGGAAGTATCCGCGCTATTAGGTCGGATGCCTTCAGCGGTAGGATATCAACCAACACTCGGTACTGACGTAGGTGCGCTGCAAGAGCGGATTACCTCGACTAACGAAGGTTCGATTACCTCGATTCAAGCTGTGTACGTACCTGCGGATGACTTAACTGACCCCGCACCAGCAACCACCTTCGCGCACTTAGACGGTACAACTGTATTATCGCGCGGTTTGGCTTCTAAAGGTATTTATCCTGCGGTCGATCCTTTGAATTCGACATCGACAATGTTGCAACCCGATATCGTTGGTAGCGACCACTACGACACAGCGCGTGCGGTTCAATCAACGCTGCAACGTTATAAAGAGTTGCAAGATATCATTGCGATTCTTGGTTTAGATGAATTGTCGGAAGAAGACCGTTTAATCGTAGCGCGTGCGCGTAAAGTTGAACGTTTCTTGTCCCAACCGTTCTTCGTTGCGGAAGTATTTACAGGTTCTCCTGGTAAATATGTGAAGCTCGAAGATACCATCAAAGGCTTTAAGCAGATTTTGGCTGGTGATTTTGACGATTTACCAGAACAAGCGTTCTACTTAGTCGGTGATATCAACGAAGCGATCGCCAAAGGCGAAAAGCTTAAATCAAAATAAGTTATTGGTCATTGGTCAGTGGTCAGTGGTCAGTGGTCAGTAGTCAGTAGTCAGTGGTTAGTAGTCAGTGGTCGGCAGGTCATTAGTTGTTAGTTTTTATTAACTTAATGACTACTTGCCCTTTGACCAAAAAATAGATTGTGATAAATACCCAGAACAACTGACAACTGACAACTGACAACTGACAACTGACAACTGACAAATGACAACTGACAACTGACAAATGACGAAGGATCGAGATTTTTATGACATTAACCGTTCGTGTTTTAGCTCCAGATAAAACTGTTTGGGATGCTGCGGCTGAAGAAGTCGTTTTACCCAGCACTACAGGACAATTGGGAATCCTCAGCGGACACGCACCAATGTTAAGCGCACTTGATACAGGTGTAATGCGCGTCCGTACCAGCAAAAATCAAGATTGGGTTGCGATCGCACTGTTGGGAGGTTTTGCCGAGGTTGAGGAAAACGAAGTCACAATTCTCGTCAACGGAGCCGAACGCGGTGACAAAATCAACTTAGAAGAAGCTCGGAAGACTTATACGGAAGCTCAAGCAACTCTAAGTAAAGTTACTGCCGACGACCGACAAGCCCAAATCAAAGCTAACCAAGCTTTTAAACGCGCTCGCGCTCGTTTTCAAGCTGCTGGTGGCATGGTATAAATTATGGTGGGTATGGGGTGTAGGGAAGAAATATACATGCTTAAGTTCTTCTCCTTCCCCCTTGTCCCCATTCTTTTCCACACCCTACACCTAGTTCTGTCAAGGTAAATAAAATCTGTCCTATATTGCTAATTTTTCTCTTACCTTTGTGTCCTTTGTGGTTCAACATTTAAACCACAAAGGACACATACGCGCTGAGTCCTAAGAGGACTCGCTCCGCGTTAGCGTAGCTTCGCCTTAGCGATACGCGTTCCCGCAGGGTAGGACACAAAGAAGAAGCGTATTGTAGTTCCACCTTGACGGAGTTAACCCTACCCCTTAGTTAGCCGTTTTCGCTTCAAGACGACTAAAGTAATATCATCCAAAGGTTTTTGCGTTCCCATATATTCCCATAAGTCGTCGATTACAGCTTGCTTGATTTCCTCAGCTGATTGTTGCCAGTTTTCCTTAATCACTTCCATCAATCGCTTGATTCCATACTGAACGCGATTTTTATCTTCAGCTTCGGTGATGCCATCGGTATAAAGCACTAAAGTATCGCCGGGATAAATTTGAATATCTGCGTAAGCGATGAATTGCGAAATGTCCTCTTCTAAACCAATGGGAAATCCCAAATCAACAGTATCGACTCGCTGTACTAAACCACCACGTCGAACTACAAGCATTTCTTCGTGTTGTCCGGAAATTCGCACTTTGCCATCTTGGTAATCAACTAAACAAAGCGTCATATTTTTCTGCGAATTCATCCGCTGGACGTTGTTATAAATTGTCCGGTTGAGAGTATCGAGGAATTTTTTCGGGTCGGTTTCGTTATTAACTAGCAGCGTCCGGACAGCAGTTTGCACCATTAGCATCAACATCCCGCTTTCGAGTCCATGTCCGGTGACATCACCGATGCCAATTTTTACTTGCCCGTTGTGGTAGATAACATCATAGTAGTCACCACCGACTTCGCTAGCAGGTTGCATGAATCCAGCAATATCTAAATCAGGGATCTTTGCAAGTTCGTCAGAGTTAGGTAAAATTAACCGTTGGACTTCACGGGTGATATCCAATTCGGTTTTCATACGAATATTATCTTTTTGGAGTTGTCCATTAAGTGCGGCAATTTCTGCGCTAGCTTTTTCGATTTGAGCATCTGCATCTTTGAGTTTTCGTAAACTGTGTGACAGCAAAATGAAAAAGTTAGTCAGTGCTAGAAATAAGCCAATTGTTTGAATAATTTGCAAAGCATTGGCTTTATTATCGGCAATATTTTGCTGTTCGGTGGTGAGTTGATTCATCAAATCCAACAGCTTAAGGTTATTTTGGTCGGCGTATGCTTGAGCATCATCCAATTTTGTCAGTGGAAGTGCATCTTTTGATTCAATAATTGATAGTAATTTTTGTTTGTAGGGAACCCAAATATCTTTTGCTTGGCTAATTATGCTTTTTGCTTTTTCTCCTTCGACTGCTTCTAAAAGTACTGGGTTACCATCACCACCAGTTACCGTTTTACCGATATCAAATCCCAGTAAAGTATCATCGAATAGCTGGTAAGTTAAGGCTAATTCTTCTTGGTAACGAGTAAAGCCTTGATTATTTTGTTGTGCTGACCTTACTTGTAATAAAGCTTTGGTCATGCGTTGCGAAAGCATCCGCTGTCGTCCAGCTAGATTTATTTTTACAGCATCGCGTTTTAACTGTGAAGAAACAATTATATTCGGCAAAAGTACGCCTAAATCGAACGTTAAAAACAAAATTGCAGATAGGATGATAGTCCTATATTTGTTTTTATTCAAGATATTTTTCAAGTTATAGTTATTAGTTTTTAACATATCATTATTTAGCTTAATATCAATTCTACTGATTCAGTATAAAATTTGGATTGTTCTTCAATAGCTACCTCTGATGCAGTTAATTGTAACTGCTTCTGTTTTAAAATCACCAACGTAATATCATCTAAAATTTTCTGCTGCCCCATATATTCATATAAATTATCTACTACAGCTTTCTTAATGTCTTCAGCCGATTTCTGCCAATTGTCCTTAATAATCTCTGTCAGTCGTTTTAAACCGTATAACTCACCGTTTAAGTTTTCAGCTTCTGTGACCCCATCGGTGTAAAGTACAATTACATCGCCAGGATATAATTGAATATCCGCATAACCAATAAAATCGAAAATATCTACTTCTAAACCGATCGGAAATCCTAAATCAACTGTATCGACTCGTTGTAATAAACCTCCTTTACGAACAATTAATATTTCCTCATGCTGTCCAGATATTCGCACTTTGCCATTATGATAATCTAGCAAGCAAAGCGTCATATTTTTATCCGAATTCATTCGCTGTACGTTTTGATAAATTGTCCGGTTGAGAATATCTAGGAATTTTTTTGGGTCGGTTTCATTACTTTCGAGTAATGTACGTACAGCAGTTTGCACCATAATCATTAATACACCGCTTTCTAAACCGTGACCTGTCACGTCCCCAATCCCGATTTTGACATGACCATTGTGGTAAATAATATCGTAGTAATCACCACCTACTTCACTCGCAGAAAGCATGAACCCAGCAATATCCAAATCCTTAATTTTAGCTAGTTCTTCAGCTTTGGGTAAAATCATTTGTTGCAACCGACTAGTAACTTCTAACTCTGCACCCATACGCAGGTTTTCATCTTTTAAGCATTGGTTGAGGAGATTAACTTCTTGATTTGCCCCGACCAAAGCTAAGGCAATATTATTAAATGATTGAATAACTTCCGCTAATTCGTCTTGGTTATCTAAGGTAATAGTTTCGGTGACAGTTCCATTAATCATTTGCTGCGATGCAATATTTAAAGATGAGACTGTTTGTTTAACACCTAGATAAAAAGCGGTAAATAAATATGAAATAACTAATAAAATAATGGAGACAAAAATACAGAGTAATATTTGTCTATGAACAAAACCATTAATTCGATTTTGCAAAATTAAATCGAGTTCGATAATTGCTTTATCCCAGAGTAAATAACTTTTTTGTAAATTTTGCTCGGCTGCGAACGAAAAAACTTTTGCATTAGTTATATCTCCATTACTAGTTAGTGAAACTACAGTATCAGTTAGTAAATCAATACTATTTGTAAAATTATTTAGACTTTGTTCGAGTTTTGTATCTAATTTAGAATTAGGCTGATATTTTAAAGCCTTTTCCATATTATTTTTAAGTTTTTGATTAAGATACTTTAAATTTCCTAATACCTGAATTAACTGCCTTCTCGATTCAAGCGAATCTTGCTGAGTTTGAATACTTCTTTGAGTTAATAATTGGATTTCCACAAGCATTTGCTGCATTCCTGGTAGCTTCAGCAACGTTGCGTCCATCAAGTAATAGCTATCAATATCTGGATCGAGTATTAAGTTAGATTTATCGCCTACATGATTTCTTAATTCATCAACTTGCCGACGGATAGATTGATATGCCGTATTTTTATCTATATTGCTATATTGTTGGTTTTGTAATTCGAACCAAGCTTGTTTTAAACTATTAAACTTATCGGTAGTTTCTAGTTCCTGACCCAATGTTTTGTCAATTGTCGCTAATGACTGAATCTGCTTATTAATTTTTAACTGTAGCTGCTTAACCCCTTCGCTAACTTGTTGTGACTTCTCATTACTTGCCAACTGTAATTGGGGAATATCCGACCAAAGTTGTCGCAAAGGCTGAAGATAGGCGGTACCATACATTTCTTTTTCTGCAAAATCATTCCGCGTTTGAATTTCGGATATGAGTAAGTACATTAATAAGCTTAATGGCAAAACAAATACGCAACTAATTAAAGAAAATTTTTGTGGATATTTGAGGCGATTCATTAGTGCGATCGCCGGACGAAAAACTTTTGTAATTTCTTTCATATATTGAAATTGATAAAATAATGAGGGTTGATATGTATCAACCCAAGTTAGTAAAATATGTAAATTAATTTTAATAATTTACACAAGCTTGAGATTAAGATTAGGCATTAATCGCTGTAGGTTCTTTAACAATTTGCTTTGCCAAGGAATTGCATTAGAACCGAGTATCATCATGTGAACTCCCTGATTACTCCGCATCCCAATCACAAATTTAGATAGCATTGTAATACCAGAACTATTCAAAAATTCGAGATGCATCAAATTTAAGGTCAGTCGCGGTGGATTACTATCAATTGCATCAGTCAGCATTTTTAAAATGGGTGAATATTCTTCCATCCCATTCAACCGCAAGCTACCATGAAAATTAATGGTAGCTGAGTTAGTATCGTACCAAACTTTGTAGTTTTCGCCTGTGATTTCCATAATTCTAAATAGAGTATTAAGTTAGTTTTTGCTTGGAGAAATTTTAGATTGTCAATTGTACCATCGTAGTAACTGCAATTACTTCTGGCTTTTCCTGCGCTGTATAAATTTTCCAGCCTAGCATCGCTGAATAATCGTTAATCATGCTCAATAAACCTAGACCAGAACTAGTGCTATTTTCGTCTTCAGCATTCTTCTCTAACTGGCGAAAGTACATCTCACTAGGGTCAGAAATAGTTAACTCCTCAATAAAATTTTTGAAATTATCTAGTGATGATTTATTTATACTATTAGTGACAAAAAATCTAATTTGGTCAGCATCTAGCTGAAGTTGAATGCTAATTGGATATCGAGCATTAGAATCACAATATTTCATTGAGTTTTCCAATAACTCGTTAGCAATATAGCTAGCTGCGCTTTTAATTTCTGCTTGTCTTTGTAGAGTGCTAGGATCGCTATCATCTTTTGGGAAAAAAGCTGTTAGATAATCTGCCATAAAATCTGCTGATAAACCATTATTTCGCCAACGGTCTTTAATTGGTATTGAAGTTGGCGAAAATCTCAAAGTTAATTCGTCTTGGCTAAGTGGTTTATCGACGTAATATCCAAATATTTGAGTCATATTATTACTTTTTGAGTTATTTGTATTTTTCCTTAAACGGCTAACTCAACCATTGTAGTGACAGTCATCACCTGTGGTTTTTCTTGGATAGTGTCAAATTTCCAACCAAGTTTAGCCGAATAATCATTTATCATGCTTAAAAATCCGAGACCAGACTTAAGACTATATTCATCATCAGCATTTTTTTCTAACTGGTTAATATAGAAATCTGCTGAATTAGCATTAGATAATTGATAGATTACACCTTGCAAATTAGCCGCACGTAAATGGCTAAGACTATTCGTTATTAAAAATCTAATTTTATTTCGCTCTAAATATAACTTGATAGTAATCGGTAATTGTGATGCTTGATGGCAATACTTGACTGCATTTTCTAAAAGTTCATTTGCAATATAGCTTGTTGCACTTTTAATTTCCGCTTGTCGCTGCAAATTGATTCCATTACTATCGTTTTTAGCAACAAATGTTGTTAAAAAGTCAGCGATGAAATTTGCTGATAAATCATTGTTCCGCCAGAAATCCTTGACCGAAATTGAATCAGGTAAGAATTCTAAAGTTAACCTTTCTTTACTCAGCGGCTTTTCAATAAATTCACCAAAAATCTGACTCATAGTGATGCTTTCTCTAATCAATAAAGTTTAGGAGATCCCTTATAATTCAAGGCTAGTAAAGTGATATCAAGCTGTTTGCTTACCAATATGTCGCTGCGCTAATTTATACAAATTTGTTTAATTGTTGCCGCTGACTATTTGTTGGTGATTAATCGCATTACATAGCCTTTCTAAATAATTTTCTACTTTATTTATATCTTCGGCTTCAGTAATAGCACTGAGATAGAGTTTTTGGAGGTCTTTTGTACACAAACCTTCTGCCTGGTAACAAAGTAATACTTGAAGGTTTTGGAGGAGAGGTTAAAAAAAATCTTTGTAAATCCAGATTTTCAACCTTTCCCCCTGCCTCTCATCTCCTATCCCTTCCACAAATGCCATTGGCGAATTAGGGTGTGACCCCTTAGACACGGCAAATATGCCATCGGATACCCAAGGAACCAGACAATACCGTGGCAATACTACTTTTGTTAAGGATAGCTGAGAGGGCTTATTCCCGGTATCTTGAAGATACCGGGTTTCTAATTTCCCCTTAACAAAAGCAGTATTGAATACCGTAGGATAACGAAAAATCGTGTTGCAGTATTGGGTAACGAGGGATGAGGGAAATATGTATGAAATATTAAGAAATCAAAAATTTGCGAAATCTATGAGCTAGGAAGTGAAGCGATACAGTAGATAATAATTGCCTGGAGTGGCAAAAAAATCATGGAAGCTTTACAAGTTGCTTCGAGTCAGCGTCAGGTCAATAAGATAGTTCGTTTTGCAACATCAGTTATAGCAAGTTTGGCAGTCGCAGGAAGCCTTCAATCCGTCAAAGCAAGTCCACTGAAAATAAACGATACCAACCTCACTACAGCAACTTCAATCCAAGTATTGCAACCAAAACCGACTTCTTCAGTTACCCAGATACAGCTTTCCCAAATCCAACCTTGGGCAATAGTACCCATCATTGTCGTTGGTGGTTTTGTGATATTTGTGCCCTTGATTTTTGGGGGATTAGTGGTAATTGGGGAACGCGAAGTTGGCATAGTCGTCAAAAAATTTACAATAGGGCGTAAGGGACTTCCCGCAGGTAGTTTAATTGCCCTCAACGGCGAAGCTGGTTTGCAAGCGGATACTCTCGCACCTGGGTGGCATTGGGGCTACTTTCCTTGGCAGTTCGCTGTCAAAAAAGAGACTGTAGTCATGATTGCCCAAGGTGAAATTGCGTTGATTGTGGCGGCTGACGGTGCATCAATTCCACCCGAACGGATTTTAGGTAAAATTGTTGATAGCGACAATTATCAAGATGCGCGAAAGTTTCTTACTCATGGTGGAGAAAAAGGACGGCAAGTTGCTTTCTTGACCGCAGGTACTTACCGTATCAACACTGCATTATTTAAGATTATTACTGCGAATAATGCCACCCAAGAGGGGATGCGTCCCGAACAGTTACACGTTCATCAAATCGCAGCCGAAAAAGTTGGTATTGTTACTACTTTGGATGGTTCATCAATTGCAGCAGGTGAAATCGCTGGACGTACTATTGCCGGACATGATAATTTCCAAAATGGTCAAAAATTTATTGATGCTGGTGGGCAACGGGGTTTGCAAGAACAGGTATTATTATCGGGATCGTGGAACCTTAATCCTTGGTTAGTAAATGTCGAACAAGTTCCCATGACCGAAATTCCCATCGGTTATGTCGGGGTAGTAATTTCTTTCGTAGGTAAAGAACACGAAGATGTCAGCGGTGCTGCTTTCACCCACGGGAATTTAGTCAACCAAGGACATAAAGGTGTTTGGGTAGAGCCATTATATCCTGGTAAACATCCGCTCAACACTAAGGTAATGAAGGTTGAGTTAGTACCAACGACGAATATTGTATTGAATTTTACTGAGAGAATTAGCGGGCAACACGGTTACGATACCAATTTGCACGCGCTAACATTGCTGTCGTTTGATGGTTTTAGCTTTGATTTAGAAATATTTCAAATCATCCACATTGGTGCATCGGATGCACCGAAGGTGATTTCACGCTTAGGTTCGATGCAGAACGTTATCGACCAGGTTTTACGTCCTATTGTTGGCAACTATTTCCGCAACTCCGCTCAAGAGTATACCATTTTGGATTTCTTGATTGCCCGAAGCGATCGCCAAGTTGAAGCGACCGAGTTTGTCAAATCGGCATTACGTGCTTACGATGTCCAAGCGGTGGATTCGTTGATTGGTTTAATTACTCCACCCGAAGAGTTAATGCATACGCTGACTGACCGTAAAATTGCGGAGGAACAACGCAAAACCTATGAAGTTCAGCAAATGGCACAAACCCAGCGTCAGCAACTGGTAAGGGAAACAGCCATAGCTAATATTCAGCAAGATTTGGTTAAATCCGAACAGGGTGTAACAATTGCCCAGTTAGAAGCTAACGCTGCAATTCAACAAGCAACGGGTGAAGCGGAAGCTATTAAGTTGAAAGCGATTGGTGAAGCTGAAGGTATCCGGGCAACGGGTAACGCAAAAGCCGAAACCTACCGAGCAGGTGTGGAAGCTTTAGGCGAAAATGGTTATACAGCGATGCAGATGATGCAAATTATCGGTACTAGCAATGTTCGTTTAATCCCCGATATTCTTGTTGGTAGTGGCAGTGGCAGTGGCAGTACTAATGGGTTAGTTGATGGTTTACTGTCGATGATTTTATGGAATCAAGCTGGTAATAAGCAGGGTGAAACAACAGCACCAAAGTATCCACAAATACCAGTTACTGTACCGCAGGTAAAGCATCATAGTTCTGTACCTCCAACTATTGAGTTTCCAAATGATAAGTAGTATTGAGTGGTTGTGTTTGGGGTAGCGGTCTGTGTCATTAGTTTTGAGGGATGTAGAGACGCGAAACTTCGCGTCTCTCCAAGGTTTTTGCCACTCAACCAACCCATCAGTGGGTTCAAAGAATCCGGGTTTCTTAAACAAACCCGGATTCTGAACCTCTCGAAAAGGTCAAAATTAACGATATGAACCATTAGAGGGGCACGATGTATCGGGGCACGATGCCTAACTGCCCTACGGGTGATTTAGGTAACAATTTTTTTAACCATTTTCGTAGAATAATTATGCTAAAACAATTAAAGCCAAGTTATCGCATAGTTAAAGAAATCGGCAAAGGGGGATTTGCCCAAACTTTTATCGCAGTTGATGAAAGTCAATCTCCTCCATTACCTTGCGTTATTCAACAAATATCATTACAACATCAAAAGCTGGAAGATTTACAGCAAAAGGCACGAATTTTAGAGCAATTGAGCAATTATTGTCAAATTCCTAAGTTACATGCATATTTTAATATAGAAAATTACTTTTACTTAGTACAAGAATATATCGAGGGTGTTAATTTAAATAGTCAACTCGAACAACAAGGAATTTTTAGCGAAGTTCAAATTTGGCAAATTCTGATGGCAATTTTACCGATTTTAAAGGTTCTCCACAGCCAAAATTTAATTCACTGCGATATTAAACCAGAAAATTTTATTTTTAATTGTATTCAAAATAATAATTTATATTTAGTTGATTTTGCTGCATCTAGACTTGTTACTGCAAATAATCAGCTTGCTAGCAATATGATTGCAAATCCTGAATATTCTGCACCCGAACAAACCCAAGGAAAACCGATATTTACAAGCGACCTATATAGTCTGGGAGTAACATGTATTTACCTTCTTACTCATATTTCCCCGTTTTATTTAATTGATATTGCTAATACTAAATGGGTTTGGCGAGACTATTTACAAAGCAAAGTTAGCGAAAGATTGAGCCATATTCTCGATAAACTGATGGAGAAAGATGTTAATTGTCGCTTTCAATCTGTTGATGAAGTCATGCAAGCGATGGGTATTACATGTCCATCAAATATCAAAATTAAAAACCAAAATCGAGGATTAGATTGTTTAGATACCTTAAAAGTATCGGGAGTTAAAGGAGTTGCCAATACAATTGCATTTACCCCTGATACCATCGTTAGCGGTAATGACAACAAAACTATTACCATCTGGGATTTACAGACTAAAAAAGTGTTGCATACCCTAATTGGACATTCACTACCAGTAACATCGGTCGCTTTTAGCCCTGATGGCAATATTTTAGCCACAGCAAGCGATGATAAAACCATTAAGCTTTGGGATGCAACATTCCAAGAAATTTGTACTATAAATGGACATACACGCGCAGTTAAATCGATTGCATTTAGTCCCGATGGAATACTTGCTAGCGGAAGTTGGGACAAAACCGTCAAG
>JANNFJ010001423.1:0-12184 GCA_031379725.1 Calothrix sp. OTE_75_metabat_31 | reverse complement strand
CGCGTCTAGTAATGGTTGCGGTCATGGTTTTATAAGTGCTTTATGTGTTGAATAATTAGGTAGGTTTTTATGCCTCCCTTGTTTACAACATTAGAAGCTTAATTGAGTTTTGTAAAGCTTTTTTAATTAAGATTTTGTTATGTAAGCTATATTTAATATTGTATTTTTGTTATCAATGAGTCTATTTTAGGCTTATAGCAAGGGTTAACGCCAAAAAAGAAGCATATATTTTAAGCTTTCACCTTGTTCTCAACCCAAATATAGAAAAAGTGTGTTGAGCAAATACTCACACACTTGTTACATTTGACTTTTTATTAATTTCTGTCTTGTTTCAACCGGGGGGCCAGCCCATCTGCCGTCCCCCAAGGATGTGCAAATGCATGTGGTAAACGCTTTGCCCGCCATCAGTACCCGTATTGATGACAACGCGATAGCCATTTTCGAGTCCAACTTGTTCGGCGACTTTCTTTACAGTTAGTAACAAATGTCCCAGCAAAGCGCTGTCATCGGGTTCAACATCAGATAATTTGGGAATAGGTTTTTTGGGAATTATGAGAATGTGGACTGGCGCTTGGGGCTGAACATCGCGGAATGCTAGGGCTAATTCATCCTCATATACGATGTCTGCGGGGATTTCCTTACGGATAATTTTGCCAAAAATTGTATCTTGGTTGGTCATGGATGGTTTTTGTCGTTAATCGTTCGTCAATTGTTAATGATAGGACGGACGGTTGACCAAAATAATGCGATCGCTTACCAATATCAATGACTAATCTAAATTATGAGATAACGGTCGTGGTCAGCTGCGACATACACCCTTGAACTCAAAATCAAGATATCTCTACCGTACTTTGCTTCGGAATTGTATAGATAAGGACTAAACACACCACTACACCTGATGATCGCAAGGTCGCTAGATAACACAGAAATTCCTTGCCATTCAAGCTTTGTCATTCAAGTAGAAATTACTTATTACGTCCTGAAGTCCAGACGTAAGGGACTGTTTTGCGTTCCCACCACTGTGGACCAGTAGAAACACTAGTTTCAACATGTAGATGATATCCAGAAGACCAGCCACTGTTACCGACTCTACCAATAACGGTTCCAGCAGAAATTCGCTGCCCTTTCTGTACTCTGACACTACCTTTCAACAGATGTAGATAAAGCGAGTAGTATTTTCTGTCTCCCTTGATAGAACCACAATCAGGTCCATCATCGTACCTCACAACCACAATATTTGATCGTTTGAAATTGCCTGAACCTCCACCCGTATCTGGGAAACCATCTTGAGTATATACAACGGTGCCATCACGCATATTCTTAACGGGTGTCCCCATAGGCGCAGCTACATCATCAGCATATATATAATCTCCGGAGTGTGCAGAAGTTAGAGGTCCAACACCATCAGTCGGCTCAATAAATCCTTGAAGGGGATTTCGAGTGGTAGGGTTGCAGAAGAGTGCCTGCGCTTGAACCGAGTTTTGTTGAAGAGCGATCGAAGTAATAAGAACAATAAGTGAGGCTGTTACTTTAGCAGGTATATGCATTTTCAGAACTATTTGCAAGTTGTAGCGTGAACTTCACACAGTATTATTACATAACACGTTCAATTTTATTGTAGTATGTAAAACGAGTGTGCTAACGAAGCTGTCGCTTTAGAATCAAAAACTCCAGGTTCTGAAATGGATGAAGCTTAACTTGCGATCGCATTGGGTAGGAACAAGCAAGACAATCTGATTTTTCGTTAATAAAATTAATTAGTTCAAGTTTTATATTTAAGGTTTTATATAAAAATGTTAGCAAGGGTCTGGAGTGCATCTATTGTCGGGATTGACGCAGTAAAAGTTGGTGTAGAAGTCGATGTATCGGGGGGTTTACCAGGAATAATTATTTTAGGACTGCCCGATCCAGCAATTCAGGAAGCAAAAGAAAGGGTGAGGGCAACTTTGAAAAATGCCGGGTTTTCATTTCCGATAAAAAAAATCGTTATTAATTTGACTCCAGCTGATTTACGTAAAGAGGGACCATGTTTTGATTTACCCATCAGCGTCGGCATTTTAGCTGCTTCGGAACAAGTTAATCCTGACCTACTGGGTGATTACTTATTCTTGGGTGAAGTCAGCTTGGATGGCAGTTTGCGTCCGGTTGCAGGTGTTTTACCGATTGCTGCTTCTGCTCAAAAAATGGGTATTACAGGATTAGTTCTTCCTTACGATAATGTCCAAGAAGCTGCCGTGGTTGAAGGGCTGGATGTTTATGGGTTTACTAGTATTTTGGAGGTAACGGATTTTTTAAATAATCCCGGACGTTATAAACCCGTAAAGGCAGAGACAATCAAGCATGAAGAAATATTAAATATTAATAATATAAATTTAAAAGATGTTAAAGGACAAAATCATGCGCGTCGAGCATTGGAAATTGCTGCTGCGGGGGGACATAACCTAATATTTGTCGGGCCACCAGGAAGCGGTAAAACTATGCTAGCGCGGCGTTTACCAGGGATTTTACCACCCTTAGCATTTCCCGAAGCGTTGGAGGTGACGCGCATTCATTCGGTGGCAGGATTGTTGAAAAATCGCGGTAAAATGGTACGCGATCGCCCATTTCGCAGTCCGCACCATTCGGCTAGCGGGCCTTCGTTGGTAGGTGGTGGCACTTTCCCCCGTCCAGGTGAAATTTCGTTATCCCATCACGGCATTTTATTTCTCGATGAGTTGACCGAGTTCAAACGCGATGTTTTGGAGTTTCTGCGTCAACCCCTAGAAGATGGATATGTAACGATATCGCGTACAAAGCAATCGGTAACTTTTCCAGCACAATTTACATTAGTAGCAAGTACTAACCCTTGTCCTTGCGGGTATTATGGCGATACAATCCAAGCTTGTACTTGTTCGCCAAGCCAGCGCGAGAAATACTGGGCAAAGCTTTCGGGGCCATTAATGGACAGAATTGATTTACAGGTTGCTGTCAACAGGTTGAAGCCAGAAGAAATTACCCAGCAACCAACGGGGGAAGCATCGCAGACTGTTTTAGAACGAGTCTTTCAAGCGCGGCAAAGAGCAACACAACGATTTTTACATGAATCGAATCTGCGTTGCAATGCCCAAATGCAAAGTCGTCATTTACAGATGTGGTGTAAGTTGGATGATAGCAGTCGCAGGTTATTGGAAAGTGCTATTAATAAGTTGGGGTTGTCAGCTAGGGCAAGCGATAGAATATTGAAAGTTGGGCGGACAATTGCAGACTTGGCGGGAGATGATGAATTGCGATCGCATCATATCGCCGAAGCAATCCAATATCGCACAATCGATAGAATGCAGTAAATTAAAAAGCACTAATTTTAATCTACAGGAGATTTGCGACGGTGAGCAATCTGGGTAAAAAAAGGTTAGATACAATTTCAACTATTGTCACTTGCGCTTTGGGCAATGCTAGTGTTTCGGCTGCACCTACCCCTGGTGGTGAACTTCCCAAACAGTTTCTCTTAACAGCTGCGGACGTTCTCATGTATTCGCGGATTTGGAAGCTTTATTTTGAAGAGGAATTATCGAATAAAAGTGTTGTGGAAATGTTGACCGAATTGGGGTTGGTAAGTGCAGTTGGTTTGGGAACTGGGTATGTAGTTAGTAAAGTGACAACAGCGGTATTAAAAGAAATTACCAACTGGACGGGGCCGCTATCATGGTTTGTGACAGCGACTTTGGCAGGTTCGCTATCAGGTTCATTTGGGGCTGCATGGGCACTTTATTGCGATAATTTATACTTGCAAAAGCATCCCGAAGCCGCACAGGAATAAACTATATCAAATCGCCGAATATACCGTAGGGCACGATATATCGTGCCCCTACAATACCGTGGGACAACGAAAAATCCTTATTCTCCAGGTCGTTGCCTCTCCCAATGCCAGCATCATCTTACCACGGGTAAGGTTGATAATCTTTAAGAAAATACCCATATATGGGCGTATTTATATTTTCTAAACCCTGCACAATCGGGTCATAAATTCGTGCCATTCCATCAATAATATCCAATGGCGGATAAAAATTTCTCTTCTCTTGTAAATAGGTTTTTTTGGGATAAGGATTTTCATCGGTTATCCAACCTGTATCAACGCTATTCATGTATATTCCATCAGAGGCATAATCATCTGCAGCGGTGCGTGTCATCATGTTGAGGGCAGCTTTTGCCATGTTAGTATGGGCATGATATACAGTTTTATTTTCGCGGTTAAATTGCCCTTCCATTGCAGAAACATTGATAATAAAGCGACGTTCAAAGTTTGATTGCAGCATGATTTTTTTGAGTTTGCTATTCAAAATGAACGGCGCAATATTATTCACTAATTGTACTTCTAACATTTCCACCGAACTAATTTCATCGAGTTTCAACAGCCAACTATTAATTGGACGCTTGTCTAATTGCTGTCCATCTACATCAAAAGCATTTGCTGGAAAATAAACATTATTAGTTGCAGATAATTTTTTTTCAACATTTAGCCATGTTTTTAATCTAATTTCGTCTTCTTTAGTACTATCTACATTTATGAGTTGAGCAGATAATAATTCGAGTGGCTCTTGTTCTGCTGCTAATAAATGCTGATAAAATTCTAATGGGCGTTTAATCGTTTGAGCCGCATTATTAATAATAATATCGAGCGCTGGCTCTGTATCAATTAAATAATTTGCAAACGCTTCAACGCCTTGAATATTACGCAAATCTATCCCATGAATCTGTAATCGTTGATGCCACTGTGCAAAATCAGTTTCCTTGCTAAATCTTTTTGCACAATCATGAGGAAAGCGTGTAGTTACAATCACCTTTGCACCATCGCGCAACATTCGTAATGCCGTTTGATAGCCAATTTTAATTCGTCCACCTGTAACTAAAGCGACTCGTCCTCTTAAATCAGTTTTTTGCTGGCGTTTTTGATAGTTGAATATAGCGCATTGAGGGCATAAAGAATGATAGAAAAAATGAATTTGGGTATATTGCTTTTTGCAAATATAACAATTTACAGGTTTATTTAAAGTTTTTTGGGTAATTGTAGAGTTAGGTAAAGCATATGACTGTTTTTGCTGTTGCACGATTACAGTCATCGCTTTTAGATTTTGGTCTTCGGTTTGTTGAGTTTCCCGTAATTCACGACGCTTGCTTTTTTTACCCTGTTTGTAAATCTTTGCTATCAAGCTTTTGAAACGCTGGCTATGTTCGAGAATATTGGGGTCTTGTGATACCTGTTGTAAAACATCAAGGCATATTTCTAGTTTGTCAGTCGGGATGTTCATTATAACTATCTCGCAGATATCTTAGACCATTTTGATAATGTATGGGTCTGGGTGAGTATGGTTGGTTGGGGTGGGTATGGTCGGTTGGGTTGGGTGGGGGAACCCCACCCCTACAGTTCTAATTTGGACGTTAGGTGTTCTTCGATTGAAGTACCGCTTCGACAAATCTTGTAGCATCAATGTAATACGTTAGATATATCCTCCGATCGGGTGAGGCAACCAAAGTATGTCACATCGTAGTATCCTGTAATTGCATACTACCGGGCGGAAAAGGTGATGACGGCTCGATTTGAATATGGTAATGTGATTAACTCAGGCGATATGACAAAGCTCCTAAATGTTTTGGGGCAATGTTTTATGATGTCACCCGAAGAAGGTGACACTTATGTAGAGTGGGTTGGTTCTGAGAATTTTCGCATCTTTCGTCAAGGAAAAGAAGTAGTTGGGGGACTAGCAATTTTACCATTTTCTCAGTATTGGGGTGGTGAACCCGTACCGATGGCAGGAATTGCGGCAGTGGGAATTGCCCCGGAGTGTCGAGGTGCGGGTACGGCGTTAGTAATGATGCAGAATGCTCTTAGGGAAATATATGATAGTGGTACTCCTATTTCGGTACTTTTCCCCGCAGTACAAAGCTTGTATCGGAAAGCTGGCTATGAGCAAGGTGGTAATTTTTGTAACTGGGAAATCAAGACCGAAAGCATCCAGATGGGCACGCCAAAGCTACCATTAATATCTGTTAGTTGTGAATCGGAGATTTTGCATCAGCTTTACCAGCAACAAGCACCTTTAAATAATGGAAACTTAGAAAGAATTAAATTGATTTGGAAGGAAATTACGCGATGTGACAAGAGCGGTCAAGTTTACGCTTATCTTATCGGTGAATCGAATCATCCTCAAGGATATATTATCTTTGTTCAACGTCGCAGCGAAACGAGCGATTACATCCAAGTCCGGGATTGGGTGACGCTGACACCTGCTGCGGTACAAAGTTTTTGGGCATTTTTAGGCAGTCACCGTTCGCAAATCGATACAATTCGCTGGCGAGGTGCGATGATTGATGCGGTAAGTTTGGTTTTACCCGAACAAACTACCAAGCTCAAATCGTCGAGTTTGTGGATGCTGCGGGTGGTCGATGTTGTTAATGCGTTAGAGAAGCGTGGGTATCCTCAAAATGTTCAAGCAGAACTGCATTTAGAAGTTCAAGATGATTTACTTGCACAAAACAATGGGAAATTCTTGCTTTGTGTTGCGAATGGACGGGGAGAGGTGAAAAAAGGTGGTAAGGGTGAGTTTAAGTTGAATATACGCGGATTAGCTGCGCTATATAATGGTTTCTTAGCTCCCAATCAATTGCAACTAGCAGGAAAATTAGAAGCAACCGAAGTTGCAATTGCAGCAGCAATGCAAATTTTTGCTGGTGCTTCCCCTTGGATGGTAGATTTCTTTTAGATACAGTGGGGACAATACGGTTCGGTTAATAATGTTGATCCCCATTCCCTACTCCCTCATAAATTATGCATAACATTTCTGGACGCTGGCGCTTAGGGCTTTTATTGTCATTAATAACGGTTGTGCTTTGGGGAATTCTACCCATTGGATTAGCAATAACGCTGCAAGTACTCGATGTTTACACTGTCACATGGTTTCGGTTTTTGCTGTCATTTATCTTGCTAGCTGGGTATTTGGGGATACGGGGAAAATTGCCGACCCAGACAAATATACGTTCGACTTCGTGGAAATTACTGGTTCTCGCAATTCTCTTTTTAGCTGCTAATTACATTCTTTTTCTTCAAGGACTAGCATTAACGTCACCTGCTAACGCCGAAGTTATCATTCAACTTGCGCCTTTACTAATGGGTTTTGGCAGTTTAATATTATTCCGCGAACGTTATATATTACGTCAGTGGGTTGGTGTCGGTGTTCTTACTTTGGGGCTTGTGTTATTTTTCCATGAAAAGTTAACAAACCTAATTACAGCCCCTGCAAATTATCTTCTCGGTAGTAGTTTGGTAGTTATAGGAGCTATTGCCTGGGCTATTTATGCCCTCGCTCAGAAACAATTGTTACAAACTTTATCTGCCCCACATACAATGTTAATTATTTACGGTGGATGTGCTTTTTTATTCTCTTTTTTTGCTACACCAAAAGCACTTTTGACACTGAATATTTTTCACTGGGTGATGCTAATTTTTTGCGCTTTAAATACCCTAATTGCTTATGGGGCTTTTGCTGAATCATTAGAGCATTGGGAAGCGTCACGAGTCAGTGCAGTAATAGCCACAGCACCAATTGTTACTTTAATATCAGTCGATATTGTATCAGTAATTGCACCAGCGCTGATTGCCCCAGAAGGCTTAACAACGATTGCCATCGCAGGCGCAATTATGGTGGTAGCGGGTTCAATTGCCATTGCATTGGGCAAGCAATAATTATTAATTAGACTTAAGTACTTTTACGGTATCTTTAATTAAACTAAGCGCATCTTTACAGTTGTTTTTTACATACTGAGGCGTATTATTTTTTTATTTGTTATTATGATCGAGTGAGACAAATATTCTTTCCAAATAAGTAAATTAACTTAGATTGGAAATGCACTACCGAAGTTCGATATTGAGTTTGATGGCAGAAAATAAGCATTACCAAAATCAATAAATCTGAGGCGATTTAAGATTTAAATCATCCAGGGTGTCCGTACAACTACCAACAATAAAGCCTCGTCTAACAACATCACCGTGCATAGTTGAACGATGGACACCTTGTTTGGTATTCAAACCAGCACCCTGCGAAGGAATATATTGCTGCTGGTTATTTCAATGCTGGTGCCTGCTTTGGGGATAAATAGTCCAGCGCAGGCAGCCCAAAGAGTTTATGCATCTTATTCAGCGCTGGAGCGCTCAATCTCCGTTGCAGCGTTGGAGGAGTACGTCAAAACTGGAGTCGTTGACGAAAGTTTAGCGGTATATACTCAATATCTTCAGCCCGGACAACTTCAAGAGTTGCGGAGGGTTCTGCAAAGTCCAATTAAAGTCAATGCAGTTGCGGTTTCGCAATTCCTTTACACTCCGCAAGGCGAATTTTTGCTACAACGGTTGGGAGAAGTAATTAAAAGCGAATCGCGTCTAGAAAAACCGGGTTTTCATGCTTTGCGGTCGGCGTTGATTTTAGCATCTGCCGAGCCAACTGGGTTGACCCTGTTAAATTTGTTGCGGGAGTATCCGAGTCCCAGCATCCATATTGATTTAGCACGAACCTTGGGAATTGCCGCAGAATTGGAGAAGCTAACAAGCGAAACCGAGAAAGCGATCGCAGCAGTTTCCCAAAAAGCAACAACCGAAGCAGCGATAGTACAGCCGTCGTTAAATGTTGCCCAGTTACCCGATTTTCGTCGCAAAGGTAAATTTGTTGCTCAAAAGCAGTCATACAAGCTTTTGGATGCGGTTCGCAATCGATTTTTGTTAACGGATGTTTACATCTCGAATGCCCAAGGAAAGTTACCTGTAGTTATCATTTCTCACGGGGTAGGTTCCGACAGCAGTAACTTCGAGTATTTGGCTTCGCATTTAGCCTCCCACGGGTTTGCAGTTATCGTTCCCAACCATCCCGGAAGCGATACCAAGCAATTGCGATCGCTATTAAAGGGTAGTGCAAATGAAGTAGCCGAACCAGGAGAATTTTATAACCGTCCCCTTGATATTAAGTTCGTTCTCGACGAGTTAGAAAAACGCAACAAATCGGAACTTCAAGGTCGGCTTAACCTCGAACAAATAGGAATATTCGGTCAATCTTTCGGAGCTTATACTGGGTTAGCGCTAGCAGGTGCCCAAATTAACTTCGCCCAACTATCCAAGGATTGCAAACCTAAAGCACTCAAAGATACTTGGAATGTATCTTTACTTCTGCAATGTCGGGCTTTAGATTTACGTGCTAAAAACCCAACCAAAGACTACAATCTGCGCGACGAACGCATCAAGGCTGTAATCGCCGTCAACCCGATTACCAGTAGTATTTTCGGCGAAGCTGGGTTAAATAACCTGAAAGTTCCCGTGATGATTGTTGCCAGTAGCGATGACACCGTTGCCCCGGCTTTGTACGAGCAAATATTACCATTCTCCTGGATTGGTAATCAGCAAAAATACTTAGCTATTCTCCAAGGTGGAACCCACTTCTCGGCAATTGGTGATGGTAAGAGTAGCACTGACCAAATTGGATTACCTTCAAGTATCGCCGGTGATGACCCCGCACAAGCACGAAAGTACTTAAATTCGCTTTCGCTACCTTTCTTTGAATCTTACGTAGCCGGAAAGACAAAATACGAACCGTATTTAAATGCAGCTTATGCAAAAGCGATTTCGACTCAACCATTGGGTTTAAGTATGATTCGATCGCTGACATCAACCGAGTTAGCGCAAGCTTTTAAGGGAGAGTTGAAGCAGGAGAAAGCACCTGAAACGGTGAAACAACCATAGTCGAGTTTCAATTGGTTTACTGTATAAATTATTATGTCTCTATCATCTGTACGCTTCGTATGGTTTGGTAGAGACATGTTTTGCACTCCTAGCAGTTGCGTAATAATTTGGGATTATTCGTCGTCGCAATTCAAGATAGAACCGCGCTGCTAAATTGGGAATGCACCATAATGACTGAAGATTGGCATAATAAGAATAAGCTAAGACTATATAAATGTCCGTAGAGGCAAGTTTAGAAATGAAACTAAAAGTTATAATTCATGAAGCAGAAGAAGGTGGATATTGGGCTGAAGTTCCGGCTATTTCGGGCTGTGCAACCCAAGGAGACACGTTTGAGGAACTGCTAAAAAATTTATATGAAGCTATAGAAGCATGTTTATCTGTTGATATTGATGCATTACAGATAACAGATAAATCTAAAGTGATGGAAATTGCCGTATGAATTCAATGTCTGGCAAGGAGTTGGCAAAACTCTTAGAAAGCAATGGTTGGATATTATTACGGGTTCAAGGTAGTCACCATGTATACGGAAAGCCTGGGATTGCTTCTCGAATTTCTATACCAATTCATGGAAATAAAGATTTGAAGGTAGGCTTGCTTAGACATTTCCTAAAAACTGCTGGTTTATTGGAAAATCTATCACCTGAAAAGCTCGCAGATGAAGGACTTGACGAACAACCTAAGAATAAGCAGTTAGAGTAATTACTAAAATAATATCAAATCTTCACTTTATGATAAAATCTTTTGCACGTAGATTATGTATTGGGCAATTTGCCTTACTCCCTACTCCCTACTCCCTACTTCCTACTTCCCGTGCAAGGCTTTCTCAATCTCAACAAACCATTTGACTGGACATCTCACGACTGCGTAGCGAAGGTGCGAAAATTCTTGCGCTTAAAACGGGTCGGACATGCAGGAACTTTAGACCCTGCTGCAACGGGTGTACTACCAATTGCATTTGGTAAAGCAACGCGACTTTTACAATACCTTCTTGATGACAAAGCTTATTATGCGACGATTCGCTTTGGAGTGCGGACGACAACCGATGATTTAGAAGGGCAAGTTATTAGCGAAAATGCTTGTACTGGGTTAACTTTAGAAGCTATCATTGCACAATTACCGCAATTTTTTGGAAAAATCGAGCAAATCCCCCCTAGTTACAGCGCAATTCAAGTCGATGGAAAGCGACTTTACGATTTAGCACGGCAAGGTGTAGCAGTAGAAGCACCGTTGCGGACGGTGGAAATATTTAATATGGATATACTAGACTGGCGTGAAGGTAAATTTCCCGAATTAGAGCTTGCGATCGCATGTGGTGCGGGGACATATATTCGAGCGATCGCACGGGATTTAGGGGAAGCTTTACAAACAGGTGGAACGCTAGCAGCATTACAACGTACCGTTAGTAGCGGTTTTGAGTTAAGTAACAGTATCACGATGACCGATTTAGAAGCTCAATTACAAGCAGGGACTTTTGAACCAATTGCTGCTGATGTCCCTTTACAACATTTATTAGCGGTTACTTTACCAGCAGATGATGCGAGAAAATGGTGTCAAGGTCAAAAAATAACTTGTGAAGAGCAATTAGAATTTAGTCTTTTGCGGGTTTACAGTGAAGATAATATTTTTCTTGGTATTGGTAAATATCAGGATAATTTATTGATTCCAACAATGGTTTTAGAAGCGATTTCTTAAAGTGTGTTTATAAATAGTCGTAGGATAGGCATCCTGCCTGTCCGTTTTGATATGGGACAGGCGAGACGCCTATCCTACGATGATGAATTAAAATTAAAATAGTCTAATTACGTCGGAAACTATTGCAAATGGTACAGACACCAGCAAAAAGTATTACTTTAGAGGAGTTTCTGAAGCTTACAGAAACCAAACCAGCTAGCGAGTATATTGACGGTCAAATAATACAAAAACCTATGCCAAGAGGAAAACACAGTAGGATTCAAGGTGACTCAATAAGCTTTATCAATGGATTACTCAGACGCAAGCGGATTGCTTGTGCTTTTCCAGAATTACGATGTACCTTCGGTGGACGCTCAACAGTACCAGATGTAACAGTATTTACTTTGGATAGAATTCCTCGTGATGCAAATGGGGAGGTTGCGAATGTATTTGTAATTGCTCCTGATTGGACAATCGAAATCTTATCACCCGATCAAAATCAAACAAAAGTTACAAAAAATATATTGCATTGTTTACAATATGAAACCCAGATGGGCTGGTTAATCGATCCAGAAGAAGAACTGATATTCGTTTACTTTGAAGATCGCACGCTGGCAGTGTTTGAAGAAAAAGATAGTTTATTACCCGTTCCGGAATTCGCAGCAGCATTTAAATTAACGGTCGGTGAATTATTTGGTTGGTTAGCGGATTAGCAGCGCAAGTAAACTAGAGATCGAGGAGCTTGTTGTGAGTCGC
>JANNFJ010000987.1:0-1561 GCA_031379725.1 Calothrix sp. OTE_75_metabat_31 | reverse complement strand
AATAGTTTTGCAGCAAATCGCTGAACTTTAATTGATTTGTGTTCTAAAGCATCAATAATTACATCTAAACCTCCTAATGAATAATTGAGTGCATCTTGAAGCGCAGCTAATTGTACCTTTATATTTGAACTAGCTAAACGGTTTTTAACACCCTCAATTCCCCCTAAAACCACACCTACTAATGGTGGTGGTGTTTCTCCTCCAAATACTGCGTCAAATTCTCCTGGTTGATTATTTCCATTAACCATATTTTTCAAAACTATTTTCTCTAATCTGTTTTATTAAATGAACTTATTAACTGTCGAATATTTAGGAAATAAAATAGTAGCTGAATGCTGCTCATAATAACATCTCGATTAGCCCTCAAAACCGCCTGGGATTGAAAATCCCAGTCTCATAGCGAAAGTCCATTAAAATGGACTGTAAATATTAACAGTCTTCTTCCAGAGGACTTTGGCTATTAGCTTAGGGTTTGCAACCCTAAGCGGATTATTTCATAGCATAACCATCCATCAATTCCAATACATTCCTAGAAAATAGCCACTCACCGATAGTATCGGAACGCTCAATTCCAAACTCATTAAGTCGCAAAAATTCTTCATTCTTTATCGCCAAATCTAAATCAAATAATTCTAAAACTTCAGGAAAATCTCTATACAAATCACTACCAAATCTCTGCTGATAACTAGCAAGATTTACTCCCTCATCTGACAGCAAAGATAATAAAATATATCTTCTACGCTGTTCGTCCGCATCCAATTTAAAACCATAACTAGCAAAATCAAATTGTTCGTCGGGTGTTTGAATATACGATTGTAAAATATCTTTAATTCCCTTTGCCCCTACTGCATACTCATTAGAATAATGCAGAATATCCGCATACGACCTGGCACCACAACCCAACCCAATCATCCCATCAGCTTGGCAACAATAAACAGGCTGTAGAGACGTTACATGTAACGTCTCTACATTGCGTCGAAACATCCGCATCGAAACCTGTGTATACCCTTCCAACAGCAGCAACTCACGTCCAGCACGGTAACAAGCAATACGGATATCGTCCCATTCTTTATCGCTGCATCCCAAACCTGTCAACGGACGCACGTACAAGGGATATAGATAAAGTTCCTCTGGTTGAAACCGCAAGGCATTACGTATAGATTGCAGCCAAGTATCTACAGTTTGACCGGGTAAACCGTAAATTAAATCAATGTTAAGCGTGGGAAATCCAGTCTCTTTTATTCTTGTTAATGCTGCTTCTACCTGGGGTGTAGATTGACGACGCTGGGTCGCTAATACTTCCGACTCGATAAAACTTTGGACACCAATGCTGATGCGGTCGATGTGGTGCGATCGCAACAATTTTAATTTATCCTCGGTCGCTGTCTCTGGTGAAACTTCTACGGAAATGGGGATTTCGGCTAAATTTGCCCCCATTGTTTCGACTGCTATATTCAGGACTGTTTCTAGGTGTTGGATGGGTAATTGGGTTGGTGTTCCCCCACCAATCGCAAACCTAGCAAACGATGCGTTTCCTAAAGCTGCTTTGACTCGTTGTGCT
>JANNFJ010001384.1:0-7663 GCA_031379725.1 Calothrix sp. OTE_75_metabat_31 | reverse complement strand
ATGTCTGTTGAAGCTTTACTCAAATTTTATATTGGGCAATGTTTAAGGCAAGATTTAGCTAAACAATATTCTGAACGTATACTTGAATCTACTGTTCAAGTTTTAGCACGTCATCTTGAATCTGAAGAAGTATCAGCTATTATTCAAGAGATTCAATCTGAAATTAATCGTTAAAAAGTTAAGCGGCACTTATATCTACCTCAAGTACCTTAATTTGCGGTGTGATAGTGGCTACTGGTGGCTCAAAATGTAACGATAAAGCTTCACTTAGATTTACTAATGCTTCTTTCTCTGTCTCCCCTTGACTAGCAATATCTACTTCCAAGCATTGTGCCACAAACCAGTTACCTTCTTGCCAGAGACTTGCCGTAAAAGTTTGTTTCATACATCAATATAATTATCAATAAAAAAATTGTAACGCTATACAATTATCCTTGATAGTAAAACCACATTGAAGCAGTAGGCTTAATTTGGTAGGATTTTGATTTAGCCAACACAAATGGCTGGGTTTTGGAACTTACAATCTAAAATAAGCTCGTAATAAAAACTATGTTACCATCACTCACCACTCAAGATTATTCTGCTATTCAAGCAGCAGACAACGCAGTTGCCATATGCGATCGCACTTCGATAGGACGCATCAAAGTATCTGGTGATGACCGTTTGCGTTTTCTCCACAACCAAAGCACCAACGATTTCCAAAGTCTCAAACCGGGTCAAGGTTGCGATACTGTTTTTGTCACCTCCACTGCTAGAACCATCGACCTAGCTACAGCTTACATTCTCGAAGATGCTGTAATTCTCCTTGTTTCCCCCAATCGTCGAGAAACAATAATGCAATGGTTGGATAAGTACATATTTTTTACTGATAAAGTCGAATTAACCGATATAACGTCCGATACTTGTACCGTCACCCTCATCGGTTCTCAAAGCGATGCAATTATTGATAAATTAGGTGCTTCCGAACTTATCGGACAACCTTACGGTACTCATAAAGCAGTGCAAGATGTGCGTATTGCAGTCGGCAGCAGTTTAGCATCCCCCGGTTACACCTTAATTTTTCCTGCAACCCAAAAAGCCACCCTTTGGAACCAGCTTGTAGAAATGGGTGGGGTAGAAATGAGTCAAAATGCTTGGGAAACCCTGCGAATTACCCAAGGTCGTCCCGTTCCCGAACAAGAATTGACCGATGATTACAACCCCTTAGAGGTTGGTTTGTGGCAGACTATTTCTTTTACTAAGGGTTGCTATATTGGGCAAGAAGCGATCGCACGCTTAAATACCTATAAAGGTGTCAAAACATACTTATGGGGTATTCGTCTCAATGGCGCAGCCGAACCGGGAACAGTAATTACAGCAGGTGATGATAAAGTCGGGACGCTGACAAGCATTGCGGAAACTACGGAAGGTTACTTTGGACTTGGTTACATTCGTAGCAAAGCTGGTGGGGTTGGTCTAAAAGTCAAAGTGGGAGAAAGCGAAGGTGAAATCGTTGAAGTTCCTTTCGTTTCCCATGAATATCCGGTATAGGGAATGTAGAGACGCGATATTACACTACACCGAACCCCTTACGGGGAACGCGTCTCTCCAATGTTTTCAACAATCCCCTCTCCCTAAAACGGTATAAAAATAGCCTCATCCTTATCCCACCCTGCACCTTGGCAAAAGTCATCAATCCAATTCGCTAAATTTTTGCGGCTAGTAACGGGTGATTGATTGACTTCCTCTGGTATCTGACTATGGAGAATTTTGACAATTTTACTTCCGTCTGATGTCGTAGTTGCTAAAGCCAGAATTGGTTTTGCTTGACCTCCATTCGATGCAGTTACATAAATACCTTGTGGGTGAGTCGTTGGTGGCATTGTCACTGATTCCAGGGATTGGATTTGATTGAGGTATGCTGTTGCAACAGCAACTTTGATGTCAGGGTTGGCATATAAAGTAGATTTACTGTTTGCAAATGTCGAATTAGATACTGCTTTTACTTCGCCTTGTTTTTGCAGTAGCGATTCACTGGAATCAGACTTAGATTTATTCTCAGTTACTTGATTTTTTTTTGGTTCAGATTCGATTAAATGCAAAAACTTTTCGGGGTTAAAGTTAAGACCTAAAGCAACCATTACGTCATCGGGGTCGCTATTTAAGTCCGCAATTAACGGCAAAAACTCAATTAAATTCGGTTCTAAAACTGATACCGTTGCCAAGACAAAACTTGATAGGGGACGACGTTCATCTTCAAAAGTCGCCCAAATCTGCATTTTTTCAAGCCAATGGCGATTTTCTTTGTAGTAGTGCAACCACTTTAGCTTCAAGGATTGACGCAACTCCTGAATATTCATTCACTTAGTTATCGTGTCGATATTTTTAATTTTTAATTCTCAATTTCTCATTATCTATCATCTTTGACATGAAACCGCGCATACAGCATTTTTTTGACTTCTTGATTCCCAATCAAATGCTGCTCTACTATTTGCGATACTTCACTGCTGCGAACACCACAGTACCACACCATATCGGGTAATACCAGTACCATCGGACCGTTACCGCATTGTCCCAAACAACTACTTGCACTCACCGTTACCCCAGGTACAGGGGATGCTGCGAATACTTCTAATACCGACTTTGCACCCTGTTTACGGCAAGTGCGATTCTGGCACACCCGCACGCATCGGGTGTCTGGAAATTGGTCATTGGTCATTGGTTAGTTGTCAGTTGTCATTGGTCATTTACTGCGTTGCGGGGGTACTTACGACAAGCCTCTGCGCGTCTACCCCCCGTTGAAGCCAGGGCTGTTTCATTCTTCAAACGAAAAAATAAGACTTCGAGGATTTTTCGTTTGAATTTAGGTTACTCGTAGGGGCGATCTTCACCCCGCCCTTACCATACCACCGTTTGCTAGACTGATTTTCTCTTTGAAAATGAAACAGCCCTACCCGTTGCAGCGACAGCGTAACCTTACATTAACTTTAATTATCCACCGTTAATCCCTTCGATTCGAGCCATTCGCGGTTAAAGATTCGTGACTGGTAGCGCGAACCGCTATCACACAATATGGTTACTATTGTATGTCCCGGCCCCATTTGTTTGGCTAAAGCAACAGCGGCAGCAACATTAATACCTGTCGAACCACCCATCAATAACCCGTCTTTACGCAAAAGCTGATACACAACTCTTAATGCTTCCTTGTCGTCGATTTGGATTGCATCATCGATGGGTACACCTTCCATATTTGCTGTAATTCGACTATTACCAATCCCCTCGGTAATTGAACTACCTTCAATTTTGATTTCCCCAGTTTTTATATAACTATACAGTCCGCTGCCCATTGGGTCGGCAACAACGCATTTAATATTGGGATTTTTCTCTTTCAAATACATTGAGACACCTGCAAGGGTTCCACCAGTACCAGTGGAAGTTATCCAGGCATCGATTTTACCATCGGTTTGTTCCCAGATTTCTCTACCAGTGGTTTCATAATGTGCCAGACGATTGGCTAAATTATCAAATTGGTTTGCCCAAATTGCGTTTTCCATCTCCGAGGCAATTTTACCCGAAAGCCGGACATAGTTATTGGGGTCTTTGTAAGGTACTGCTGGGACAGGACGAACTTCGGCACCAAGCGATCGCATTGCGTCCATTTTCTCTTGGGATTGCGTATCGGGGATAATAATCAGGCATTTATAGCCTTTGGCGTTGCAGATATGTGCCAAACCGATACCAGTATTACCCGCAGTGCCTTCGACTACAGTACCGCCTGGTTTCAGCAAGCCCCTTTTTTCGGCATCTTCAATAATATATAGTGCAGCCCGGTCTTTGACGGAACCACCGGGATTGAGATATTCGGCTTTAGCAAGGATTTCGCAACCTGTGTCTTCGCTAAAGCTATTGAGTCTGATTAGTGGGGTGTTGCCAACTGTACCGACGAATCCATTTTTGATATCCATTTTCAATCTACCTGTTTTTTCACCTAATCAAATTCTGACTTATTGCGGCGCTAGGTTTCCAGGTTTAAATTAGGACTATAGAAATATGATTTTATTTTTGAACGTATTCTGAGATAGAAAATCCCGTTTTATAAGAATTTTATCTAAAATCCCATCCGTCCGCAATGTGTTGAGGCAAAGCTTACAACTCAACCCTTCACAACTTCTTCATTTTTTTAGATTATTTTAAAAACAAGCTAGCAAAAGCAAACAAATTTTTACAAAATTTATTTGTTTAGCGAGATTTGATACTGTTCCTAACCTCAAATCTGTATGCGCGTTAGTTCCCTAATTTGTCTCGGCTAAAGGCTTATGATGTGTTCCGGTCAAAATACCCAAAGTAACTGCACTGCAAATATTTTGGGTATTTTATCATTTAGATAAACAGTAAATATTATTGTAGGACTTACACAGAAATAACGTCTGCTACGACCGGAACGATATTCTTTGTGAGGTAGTTGCAAATCCTTATTTTTAGTCAGGACTTACGATATTGTCACATTTTTACGTTTGTAGTTGGGCTTTAGCCCTCTAAAAATAAGGGCTAAAGCCCAACTACGAGCCTATATTTTGTGCCAGTTGCGTAAGTCCTATAGTAAATAGCTGGGTCAGCAAAATTAATAAATAATCTACTATTATCCCAGTCAAATCAACATGATAGTTTCAACTGGTATCCCAATTAATTCAACCGCATTATTAACAGTCGTTAGGGAGACAATAGCAGTGGAAACTAGGCATGTTTTGATTGTTGACGATGAAGAGGATATCCGGGAAATTGTTCAGCTAACCTTGGAAGCACTAGGAGGATGGGAGGTTTCTACCGCAGAGTCTGGCAATGAAGGTTTAGTTCAAGCAGAGATCCAACAACCTGATGCTATTCTCTTGGACATGATGATGCCCGATATGGATGGATTGAGTACTTTAGCTAATTTGAAAGCTAACCAAGTAACAAGCGATATTCCGGTAATTTTGATTACGGCTAAAGTCGAAACTGTTGATCGGAATCGATGTGCAAAGTTAGGTGCGATCGCAATTATTGCTAAACCTTTTGACCCGATGACACTTACTGCACAAATCGCTCATATTTTAGACTGGGATTATTAAGTATTTATCTTTACAAGTAATTATGCTTAAAACTAACTAGCTAAAATTAACAATATTATTTACATTATTCACAAGTTCTTCATTTTTTGACTGTAACTTAGATATTAAAGATACTAAGCAATGAGGTTAATCACAACGAATCTGATTAACCTCAGACAAAAGTATTCTAAAAAACATCAGAGATTGCACAGTAGAGGAGAGGTAGATAGTCCTCTAGATTTAAATCTAATACTATCTATCTTTCTATTTCTTTAACAAATCAATCGTATTGAATTTCCGAACAACCTCAATTTTTGATGTATTTACTCCAGGCTTTCGACAATTGAATAGTTTTTATGCAATTACTTTTAACTTCCAATCCGTAATTATTTGTAATATTAAGTAAAACCAGCTATGTACCACCAAGATTCTGAAAAGCAGTTTAATGATTTTAATGCGTCTGTAACCTCAATTGTTAATATTTTAAAATTTAAAAATAAAGAGTTATTCCGAGTTTGCGAGAAAGTTTTAATTAAACTCATCGGTCATGAAGAAACAATGCACGTTTTTAATGCTGCAATGTTTCAACTTGCACAAACCTCCCCAGAGTCTTGTAACTGGGCTTGGCAAAATTTCCCTGAATATGAGATAGCTATGGAATTAAAAGACGAAATTATTATGTCTGCCGTGCAAAAATTGATGCAAAAAGGATTTTTATTAGGGAAAGACTTTAGCACAACTTTGGATGGTGACATACTGATTACTAAAGAGGCAAAACTAGCATTAATGATTAGCTGTCAGCCTTTTGAATGGGCATTTATTAAAGAGATTATGCAAGTTGTTCAACCATGTTTAAGCGATTCTTATTCGGGCAAATTACCTAATTAATATTTCAGTTTTATTCTCTATGGATATATTGCAAATATTCGTTCGCTACGAATTAAAAACTTAAAGTTTATAAATTTACTCTAAATAAAGAAGGGGGCAGGTTAAAGGTACAATATACTTTTAACCTTTTCGTATTATTATCTGTGTGTCATAAATTATAAAAGAATATCAGAATCCGGATAACTTTACGAAACCCGAATTATAGCCTTCTCAAAAGTTATGGAGACGCGATATATCGCGTCTCCACATATGTTATTTTTACTTCCAAATGTGTTTATCTAGATTTAATTCTTCAACGATAGTAAGCATTAATTGTATAGCCTTGAAATATTCACGTAAAGGAGCAAAAGTTAACATACTGTGATATAAATTCGGTTCAAATATGCCCTCTGGATATTCAATTGCCATGTAAATCATACTATCTACAAAAGAAATATAAATGTTTCGACGTGTTTGATTACGAAATTTTATAAGTTTTTCCATAAAGCTGGTAGATAATATATATCTAGATTCAACCTGATCTTCGCTGTAAACGTTAAATTGCTTGGAAAAATCTGGATCTTCAAGCTTGATTAATAGCTTGTTATCTAGATTGAATGAATTAATATTAGCTTTTAATATTTTCGGTCGTATAATTATTGTGGATTTATTATGTTTATTAAATTGAGCTTGGAAAAATAGCCCTTTAAATACACTATTATAGTAAGCTTCATTGCGTAATATTTCTATCTTAAAACGTTCATAGTCAATATTTTTACCAATTAAAATTTGACTCAATACATAAGGAAAACCTTTTACAAATCTCCAAATTATAAAACTTAGGGCAGGAAAGAAAAGTATGAAATTAAAAATTAGTAGTAGAGTACCTCTTCTAAATGAGAATTCACGATTATCTAAATCAAATAGCATATTACTTATATCGATAGATTTAGTCCAGATATGATTTATTCTTGATGTTGCGTGTATATTACTAAATAATATATCGATATTATTTATTTTACCGGATACTAAATTATCTAGCTTAACTTTATTTGGAGTAAACAGTCCATTAAATATTTGACTTTTATGTAGTGCTAGTTCAATCTTAAATTCTGGGCTATCATTATATACATTATAAAGTTTTAAATTATTATTTTCATTAACAAATTCAAATATTTTGTGAACTATTTTAATCTCATATTCATTACTAAAAGTTTCAAAAGCAGAGTTGTAAAACATAGCCCATAGGAAAAAAGTAACGAAGCCAAAGATTATGTACCCGATTGTAAAAAAAAGGAATACTAATACTTTCCCAATAAACGAGCTAGGAAAAGAAACTACTTTAAAGGAAAAGTCAAAATATATAAGAGTGTCATTTTCCTCAAAAATCATGTTTGGAAAAAGTCTATATGGAAATAAGCTAATTAGTAAATAAACAATAATGAAGAATATGCAACTTACAATTACAATGGATACTAAAGTTTGAATTCTACTTACTTCAAATTTACGCAAGTCTTGTAATAAGTTTTCCTTACAGAAGCATTTGAACTCATTGATCGTCTTTAATTTAAATTCGTTACTTACAGGTTGCGTAAATGTTTTTTCGGGTTTAGGATAATTATTATTTTTAAGTATTGACTCAAATGATATTAAAGATTCAGGAGATATTGAAGATAAAACCTGCTTTGCCCAGTCACTAACAACGCTATTTTGGTTCGTTGCCAATTTTT
>JANNFJ010001383.1:0-8690 GCA_031379725.1 Calothrix sp. OTE_75_metabat_31 | reverse complement strand
GCCCAGACCCCACCCAGACCCCAGGGCTGTTTCATTTTACGCCAGATAATTAAGTTTACCAACGATATAGTCAGGGCGGGGAGAAGAGCGCCCCTACGATTGCCTCAAATTTAAACGAAAATATAAGACTTCGGTGATTTTTCGTTTGAAGAATCAAATAGCCCTGCGCCCTGACCCTGCCCTTACGACTATACTAAAAACGGCTAAAAAATAAACTTTTAAAATGGCTATTAGCAGTTAGTGGTTAGCTTTTGGTCGGGCTAAGTGCTATACTCCGCACGGGTATAAACTGCTCGGTGCGCGAGAATCGCAAAGCCCCTAATTCGACTGAATTCGTGCATCAAGTACTTTCTTAATGCGATCGCGTGTTTCCAAAATATGGGCTTTGGTATACTCGTCTTTAGAATCCACCGATTTCAGCTTTTCATCTAGTTGCTTCAATTTATACCAGGCAATTGTTCGGGCATCTTCAGGGAGACCCTTAGATTCATTGCCGCGAAGCACCATACCCGTTAAAAGCCCCAAATATTCTCTTTGTAAGCCACGTCGCAAGCTGGAAATTTTGATTTCTTGATTCTTGGCTTTTAGTACCTCTGTCCAAATACCTGATTGCAAAGTATCAAATAGTTCAGGTATAGTTAGAACTTTATCAGCAGGCATTTTTAACTCGATATCTTTGAGCCGTGATAAGCGATCGCCTGATAATAAATCTACCAGAACTGAGGTTTGCATAAACAGTACCAAGTCGTGAATCGGATAATCCAACCTACCAACCCGTGGGTTACTTCCCCAATGTCTCCACCGTGAAGGGGCCAATTTATTCAACAATTCGGGTGGAAAATTAAATGCATCTTCAGCAAAGACATATTTTTGTAAAGTTGCTAATGCTTGTCGTTGTTCCTCAACGGGAATAGGTGCGAATGGCAAGCGTTTATCACCTTCGCTGGCACGAACTCGGTAAAATGACTGGCCTCCAATGTATTTAGTCGCAAAATAAAGGTTCTGAAAATAGTTACCCAACACTGTCCCAAACCTTTCGCTGACATCGCTGTAACTCTCATCATCCGACGGAAAGCGCTTATTAATCAAATCCCACAGTTGCCGCGAATTATCGAGTTGCCATTGTGAATAAAGCAACACATTCCCGCTATTATCCCAAGCATTTACCGTTGGGTCGAGGTCAAACATATCCTCGTCGGTTGAATAAGTCAATTCTGGTCTTGATGCTGATTCCTTCGCTAATTTCTCCAAAAAAGGCTTTTCTGCGGCACTTGTCGCTGCGGGGATTGATGTATAACCATATTTAATCGCCCAGTCATCATAAGGTCCTACCGTAGTCGGAAAATAATTTCCTTGCTTAGTACCTTTTGGGGCAATATTTGGCGGAATATAATCCATTACCGATGCAGTTAAACCACGTTTACTGGTAACGTTAATATTATTCATATCCTCCGGTTTTAACAGCGTACTGCCTCGGAAGTTATGCCGTAACCCCAGAGTATGTCCAACTTCATGGGCGATAATTAATCGCAGATATTGATTAATGTAAGTTTTGACTTGTTCGCTAGTTGGTTGAATGCCAGGTAATAATGTCATTGACATTTTACCAAAGGCAAATTGATTCGCTGCTTCCATCCCATAACATAAATCATATTCCCCTGCTAATCGAGAAATATGACCGAGAAATGCCGGCGCTTGAATTGATTTACCTTTCCCCTCCATTCCACTAGTACACAACATGCGATTTTGCATCAACGCTGAAATCGAAGTCCGGTTTTGACCTTGGGCTTGATTTGGCTGAACAATTTGACGATAATCATTTTTGAGGGCGCGGACAAAGCTGGCATCGACAAGAATATCCGCATCCAAAATTTCCCCCGTCAGCGGATTTACCCGTGATGGCCCCATTGCAAAGTAACCATCGACAGTATTAATCCAGCGAATCGTATTGTAACGAATGTCAGATGGGTCCCACTTCGCATCATCGGGCATTTGCTGGACTTGAATGGCATCCTCAAATCCGGCTTGTAGGAAAGCTTGATTCCACATTAAAACGCCTTGTTTAATGGCATCGCGGTATTCTAAAGGAACCGCATTATCAATCCAGAAAACAATCGGTTTTTTGGGTTTGGAAATCGCTGCATTTGGGTCAATTTTTTCCAAATTCCAGCGGTTGATATAGCGCATAAACGGGTCGTTACGGTCATCGCTCGATAAATCCTGGTATGCTGTAATGAAATAGCCAACCCTTTCATCAGCAATGCGAGGACGGTAATTATTGTCGGGGAGTTGCGACATACTGTAGTGAATCCGTAGGGTAAACCCACGACTATCAGCTAAGGTATCAAAAGTTGGTAGTCCTGGTTCTTTACCACGTCCACCACCCCCACCAATAAAATTCATTACCGACTCAATCTCAATATTTTGGGGAAAAGCTTTTGCATTCCCAAAGTAGGACTGGTCACCGCTAGCTACTACCCCTAAACTTGATGACAAACCGGCGATATCAGTTAGTAGCAAGTCACCCAAATCAATCAATAGCGTTTTTCGTTCAGCATTAATGCTTTTAATGGGAATATTGTACAGCACAGAATCGCTAAACGAACGGGCAAGCGATCGCGCTTGGGGGTCGCCTTCACGGGTACGAAAATTGACATTACGAACCACAAACTGCAAGTTATTGTTTACCCGTTGAAAGTAAAACAAAAAGTCTTGCAATGGCATTCCACTATAAATTCCACCTTCCCCAATACCCGATTCTAGCGTTGCGGTTGTTAAAAAGTTCTTATTGAGTTGTTCGGGTTTAATTTCTAAATAGACTTTATTCTTCTCTTTATTTCGATAAAGCGTAAATAAACCTGTATTTTTTTGCGTATCTTTAGTTACTTCTTCAAAGGGTTCCAAATCATCGCGCTTGGGTGCTTTAGGAACCTCACCCGGCTTCTTCTCGACGGTTGCTGGAGTCTTGCCAACAGCTAACAGCGGCTGCTCGCCCATTTTTTTTGTATCTTTAACTACCCATACATAGCTTTGCGGGACGACCTGTTGATTTTTAGTCAACACCCACACCTGTGCCGGTGCTAATCGCTGTTTGGTTAGCTTTGTTTCTTTGTCATGCTTCTCCACCGGACGGATTCTTGTACCATTATCGACCACTACAGTATTTGCTATCGCATTTACAGCCAGAGTTTTCATACTCGCGCTTGTAATCCCCAATAATATTCCATGCAACAAGACAACGCAACAAGTTAATCGTTTCATCTAAATCCGTCCTGGGTAAATCATCCTAAATTGATTCCAACTATAGACATCAACCAAACAGCTTTGGTTCAAAACTCTACTGGTGGCATCTGAGGGCATTTTAACCCCCTAATATCAAGCTGCAAAATTTTCATTTTTTTTGTACTGTTTTACTGTAGTATTTTTCCTAACAGTTGCACTGAATATTACCTAAACTGATGATACAACGACAAGTCAGTATTTTTGTGTATGCTAAACAGTACGTAATTATTTTTCTAACCGCATGGAAAAGTTGCCGACTAAATAGTATAAACAAATCAATTACAAAACTTCTATTTGCTGACAAATAAAATATTATTTTACTAGACATTTTATTTTGGCAGAGATAAAAACTAAGTTGAATCTGGGAAAAACTTTGGCAACTGACTTTTAGCATAAAACATGGTATTTGATAGTACAGTAAACATCTGGTAGGAATTAATTATGCGTTACCCGAAAGCCTTGGTAGGGGCGCTCATGCTTGCGCCCTCACATCGTTTTTGGAGATGTTTAGTTAGTAGGTTGTAAAAATTCCACCTATTTAAACAAAAACTACAAAGTAAATATACAATTTAGTATCAGCGGATACAGTAATGGCGCATTTATCTCAAGTCTGGCAGCGTTTGAGAACTTATGTGATTTTTTGGTTGGAACCAAATCAAAACTTTCCAATCGACAAAGCCACATCGAGATTAATAAAAAATGGAAGTAAATTCAATGGGGCTGTTCCCGCTGTGGATACGGCATTAAAAAAACAAGATGAAAACAGGGAATTACCCGAAAACAATTTAAATGAATTACTAGCGGCAGAAAAGTTGTATCAAAGCCTATTAAAACTTGCAAAACTAGACAACCATTTAACATGCTTGGTTGGCAATCGAGACTTTGATACAGAAATATACAACCTACTTGGGTCTGGGGCACTCAAGCCCGAAATTGTCTTTGCAATTATGGGTAAACTGATTGCCAGTAATGAAATTAGTCTAATTGAAATTTTTGAGCGGTTAAAAAATTTTTATCGTCGCTGGTGTCAAGGAGAATTCATCGACGCACCACCCAGCAGCAATTTGCCGCAAAAAAAGATGTTGGAAATGCATTCCCAAAATCTTCAAATCGGGGTTCGGCAGGTAGATATATATACCGGACTCAATGTAATGATTCTGCTTCTAGAATTACATCGCTACGCGCAACAGCAGGACGAATTTAAACAAAAAATCATTTTCTACCCATCCGGTCAACCCGACACCGAAAACTTCTTCACCTCTGTGTTGCTGCGTGCCATCAATTACAGCGACGCGATGGAAATCGGCAACTTTAGCACCATTGTTGGGGAATTTCTCAAAGGTGGAAACTTTAGCGGTGCTTACCTTGGGAGTGCCAACCTCACCGGGGCAAACTTTAGTAATGCCAACCTCACAGGTGCTTATCTTGGCGATGCCAATCTCACTGGGGCAAACTTTAGCGATGCCAACCTTGGTGCAGCCAACCTGGGCGATGCTAATTTGAGTGGTGCAAACCTAACGGGTGCCAATCTTCGACGTACTGACCTAAGTAGCGCCAATCTAAGTGGTGCAAACCTTGATGATGCGGATTTTGGTGGTGCAAACCTTAGCAATGCTGACCTAAGTAGTAGTAGCCTTGATAGTGCCGATCTCACAGGCACAAATTTAACAGGTGCAAGCCTTCGCAATGCAAACCTCAAAAATGCTAACCTTAAGCACGCTATTTTATTTGGTGCTAATCTTAGCGATGCTAACCTCAGTAATACAAATTTAACAAGTGCTGACCTTTGCCGTGCTGATATTAGTGGTGTAGATTTGAGCGATGCTATTCTTCAAGGGGCAAATTTGAGCGATACGATCTTATTTAGTGCCAATCTGAATAATGCCATTCTCCATGCAGCCGATTTAAGTTATGCCAAACTCAACGGCGCTAAACTTCACGGTGCAAACCTCGAAGGTGCGATACTCTTGGGAGCAGACCTCAATGGTGTAGACCTAAGTAATGTAATTTTGAGCGAAGCCGACCTCAGTGGTGTCACCCTTAGCGAAGCCGACCTGAGTTATGCCAATCTCAAAGACGCAATTTTATTAGGTTGTGACCTTAGTTACGCAAATCTCAACAGCGCTAACCTCAGTGGTAGCAATCTTACAGGCGCAAATTTAGGTGGTGCTGACTTAAGCGGAACCGACCTGAGTTATGCGATTCTTGGTGGTGTTGATTTGAGTGAAGCAAATCTCGACGCGATCGCATGGAACGAAAACCAAACTTGGTCAGGAGTACGCGGGTTGGAGACTGCCTTAAATATACCAGCAGCGTTGAAAGAGAAATTAGGCTTAGGGAGTGGGGAGTAGGGAGGGCTGTTTCATTTTTCGCAGAAAATAAGTTTAGCGCACGATATTGTCGGGGCGGGGTGAATACTGCGTAGGTTTTGACGTTTTCCCATAGTCTGATCCCCCTAAATCCCCCACTAAATCTGCCGTGTACGCACAAGTCCCGCCAACGGTTGTAAACCGTTGTCTAATAGCTTAAGTCATCTAAAAGATGACTAGTATCGTTGGCTGGAGTCCATTCTAATGGACTTTTGCTATGAGCCTGGGATTTTCAATCCCAGGCGGGATATGGGTTTCACCGACTTATGTGTACACCGTAGCACTAAATTGGGGGACTTTATAAGGCTTTTAGCCCCCTTTTTAAGGGGGTTGGGGGGATCAAATCCTTAACGCCCGCAGTATTGGGGGCGGGGTGACCCCGCCCCTACGACTAACCTAAATTCAAATGAAAAAATAAGACTTCGGTGATTTTTCGTTTGAAGAATGAAATAGCCCTGCTGGGGATTAGGGGGAAAAATTAATTATTAACTGCTAACAGCTAATTGCTAATTGCTAACAGCTAACAGCTAACTCCCTACTTCTGCATCCAATCTTTACCGACTTGGATACTGATATCCGAACCGAGATTACCGGTACTTTCGACGCGAACTTCGCCAAAACCGAGAGTATCACGAATCGATTCGGCGCTGCTATTGTCTCCCTGCTGGGCAATAATATGAGTTACTTGTAAAGGCTCACCCCAGCTTTTAGCAACAAATACATTGCGATAACCAGCTTTTTCAAGACTTCTAATCAAGGGCTGGAGATTGGTCTTTTCGTCACCAGTGCTATCTTGAATAGCAACTCGCAACGAACTTGGTTCGTTAGTCCGGGCTTGGGCGTTGCTTTGTAAATCAAAATGTTGCGTCATTGTTTTGGTAATGCGTCTGCGGTCGGGTACCCAGTAGCTAGCATCAAATTCGTTTTTCTCGCTGAATCGACCGGGAACCATCAACTGGAGTATATTCGAGCGATTTGTGCGGGCACCATACCCGGCAAGTGCGAGTAATTCCTCAACTGTTAAGTTAGTATCAATATGTTCCTTGACAACATTCAAAACTTCTGGTAGCCGTGCCAAAGTAGTCGGGTTGAGGGTCTGATCCATCAAAGCTCGCATGACCATTTGTTGGCGCTGGATTCGACCGATATCGCCATTCTCATCATGACGGAAACGTAACAACTGCAACGCTTTCTCTCCGTCGAGGTGTTGTTGCCCTTTCTTCAAATTGATGTATAAATGCTGCGAATCATCTTGATACTTCAAATCTTTGGGGACGTACACATTTACACCACCCAAAGCATCAATCAGCTTGGCAACTCCTAACACGTTAATACGTACATAACGGTCAATTCCGACACCATCAAGTAAATTACTAACGGTTTTAGCAGTTAAAGCCGGTCCACCGCTGACGTTGGCGGAATTAATTTTTTTGACTCCATGCCCTTCCACCTCAGTGCGAGTATCGCGGGGAATCGACAGCATTTTTAAATTTTTCTTTTCCGGGTCGAATCGAATTAGTAGCATTACATCAGCCAGACCATCAAAAGAATTTACCTGCGGCAGGTAGCGAAGATTTTTGGTATCCGCAGGGGGGTTTTGAACATCGGGAGGAAGTACGCTCATGCCCATGACTAGGATATTAACAGGACGGGTTAACTCGGAAAAACGTAACCCTCCACCGCTAATGCGATCGCCATCAAAAACAGCTGCCTCGTCCGGGCTGAGATTAGCTTGCATCAAAGGAGTACTACTTAAAGAAACGGCAAGCAATGCCCCGGCTGTAGCCGATATCATGGCAATGCCGCTCATTCCCACCCAAAACCACAGCCAGCGTCCGGATTTGGTGGTGATATTTTTATCAGTCTGGTTCGAGGTATCGCTGGAATGGTTTTCTTCCGCCGAAGTTCTTTGGATGGTCACTGACTTCCTCACACTTAAAATAAATAGTACTTGCTACTGCTTTAAATACGCAGATAATTTCAAATTACAATTGCTGCTATTCGATCGAGCTTTGCGCTGCGTCGATATAAAAATGACCTGTTACGATTATTAATGCTAATTTTTGTACTTTAGTGTCAACCAAGGCACTTATGGCTGCATTTCTTCTATTTTTTCGCTCCTTACGCGGCACATCCGGAGATGTTTTATTGCAGTATGGCAACATTTAAGGCAATTTGACTAGACCTGGTTTGTACATACTTGGCTAAATTCAAATAAATAAGTAAAAATACGTAAAATATTGACGTATTTTTTTCTTAAGGCATCTGCTTTCCTAGCAAGCTATCGGCAAGGCGACTCAAACCAGGCAGACGTTGCTTTTTGCCTCGAACTGTACGAAGAATTAACCAGACGCTGACCAAAAAGTAACCTGATGTGAGAAATGTATTGAGAATCAGTAGACGCAGCGTCAAAAAATCTGATGTATACTCTGTCCCTGTAGCTAATAAGACGTATCCCAACATCCAGGTAAGGGCTAGTGTTATAGACAGTCGGCTGACAACTAGTTGTTCCCGCGTACCTTGCCGTCGATAAGCTGTCCATAGCGAGGGAAAGAAGCCAACAACAGGAAGCATGTACAAAATTAGTTGGAAGGTGGAAGTTGTTCTGTCAGAATTGGACATTGGCGAATGAGAAATTTCGCCAGCAACGATCTCATAATTAGATTTATTATCAATTGGTTGATGTTTTTTCATAAAATTCGTCTAATCCTTAATCAGAGGGATGAAAGTAGGCCCTGTAGTTAGAGATAATAGAAACTTGTTTTTCATAGAATTTTATTTATTTAAGTTAAGTTAAATTAAACTATATTTTTAAGGTTTTTTAATATTTTAACAATGTACGACCTTTGTTATTAGTATAATACACCATAACGGTTAAAAAGTTACAATTACGTATGGGGAGTAAAAAATTGCAACAAAACTTGCTTTTTTGTTTTTTGTGTGGTAGTATTGTTTTGTTATATTTAATAGACTATATGAATACTGCTTTAAAATCTCGCATTAAGCACGCTCAAAAGAATACTAAAAAGGGGAAAGAAT
>JANNFJ010000980.1:0-2979 GCA_031379725.1 Calothrix sp. OTE_75_metabat_31 | reverse complement strand
ACAAAACTTGAGATGGAAGATATCCTTCCTCTTTCAATCTGCATACAAGCAACAAAACTTTATTTGCAGGAATTTCTACAGGTTGATGAAACGGAACTCTCCTTTTTAACTGAGGATCTTGTATTAAGTAATGCTACCGACCAAACTATGCTTGATGCAATACAGATTAGCCTCTCTCAGTTCCCTGATAAAAATTTGACGGTTAATAAAGTTGGCTTTGCTCGAAATGTTATTCATGTTGTACAGCAGTGGTCAATAGAGATGGAGTCATTACAGCAAGCAGAAAAAATGGCACTTGAAACTTTTGAGCATAACTTCAAAGCCCTCTTTAGACGGCTGAACAGTATGCAAAGACGCGCTCAACAGAAGCTTACGCATGAAAAACTATCGCAAAAAATAGAACGCTTGAAAAAGAACTTTATTGCACTGCATCCCATTTCTGCAAGACGTGAAGATGCTGTAATTCTTCTTGATGAAATCGAGGGTATTTTAGAAAGTAATATTGAAAATGAGGCAATTAAGGAAATTGAAGCAATTAAAAGTGCAATCCAAAATTTGAAGCGTGATTATAAGCTTGAGATTGAAATGAACAATACAATTGATGATTATAAAGGGTTTGAGATGGGTTTAGAAAGAGTTAAATATGCGGGATTACTAGCTAGTCAAGAAAAAAGTGTAGACTTAGTTCAGGTTAAGGATGCAGCAACAATAGTTGATGAAGAAAATCAAATAAATAAGCCTGTTACTGCACAAGTAGAAGCGGTTAACAAGTTAGCGTCTAATGTTTATGAGGCAAATACTCCCGAAATTACTGATAATCCCGTGACTTCCGATAAGAAAAGAAAGCATAGTCAAAGACCCTAAGTTGACATTGTAGAACAACGCATCAGGACTAATTGAACGTTGCTTATCTGGGTTTAGAACCATCGGCTTTTTAAATGACAGACCAGAATAATTCTTTAACATCTGGGACACAATTGATGGTATTTGTTAAATCGACTACTGAAGACAAAAAATTATGTTCCTCTCTACACAAAGATTAGCAATTCCAGAGGCGAAAGGTAAAAAGATTAACGCTAAGGGCATATCGCGTAGGCGAAAATTAAAATAAGTTTAAAGAGTGAAAATTAAAGAGTTAAAAAACTGTTGATTATGTTGCACGATGAAATTGTAGAAGAGATTCACAGAATTCGTGAAGAGTATTCTCGGTCATTCAATCACGACTTGAAAGCAATCTTTGCTGATTTGCAAAAGCAGCAAGCCGAAAGCGGTAGAGAAATTGTGAGTTTGCCCCAAAAGCGTAGTCTAACAAAACGTTGGAGGGGAAGGGCGTAAGGGTCGTGATGCCAAGAGTAAAGTGTGCTAGCTGCGACTCAATGAAAGCATCCACCAATTCCCACACTCTGCTACCACGATACGCCAGGAGCGTTAAACTTTGCTTATCGCATAAAAATATCAACTTTTATAAGTAATTATTGAAACCCAGATAATCTTATTTACGTATTTATATTGAGAAAAATCCGACTTTTTATTTCCACATTGAGCAAATAAATATACTTCGGAACTGCTGAGGAACTTTCTCCATTGAGTATCAACGAGACTAATTCCATCTCAAGCAAATTGAAAAAAGAGATGCTTCCTTACGTCAGCATGACAGTTGAATATTTTCCAACTACGGCAAGGTAATGGATACTTTGTTACCTCAACATGACAAATTATAACTTGTCATTCTGACGGTCGGGAAGAATCTCATGTTACGAACGTAGTCGATATAATTACAAATGCCATAAGCAAAGCTTAACGCTCCTGGCGTATCGCGTAGGCGAAGACTAAAATTTAGATAAGTTAATGAAAGTTTATAATGTTGAGAAAATTCTCAACTATTTGCGGGATTCTAAAAAACCTACCCTTGAAAGGGGCAGGAAAGCCCGCCATAAATCTGGGACGGGGCAAGAGAAAGCCCATCCCACTCATATGGAGAATTTAATTTTTGAAAGTATCTTAGTAATTATTAAAACTAAAATAATTTGATCTACGTATTTAAACTTAGAAAATCTAACTTTTTATTTCCACAGTGAGAAAATAATATACTTTATAACTGCTGAGGAACTTTCTCTATCGAGAATCAACGAGACTAATTTCAATTTATTGCGGCGTTACGATCGCCGATTAGTTCGCCAGAAGCTGAACTCGCCATTGTCCGCCCGCGAACTGTTACATTTCTTCTGTTTCCGCTATTCTTAAACAAACAAACGTGACACGGGACAAACAAAATTCGGTAACATCGGTGAAGTTAATTCATCCGCAACAAACAAAGTTTCTACTAGTTTCAAAAGCGCTTTATCCCGTCGATAAACCTCAACTTGCCGCAAACGCCAATCTAAAATCCAATATTCTTGCACACCCCTAGAACCATATAATTTCAACTTTACTTCTCTATCTCGACGTTGGTTTTCTACTCCTTCAGAAAGTACTTCTATAACTAATTCAGGCGCTCCGGTTAAATGTCCGGCTTCATCAAGTAATATTGGAAGACGTTCTTTACTCACCCAAACTACATCGGGAATCACCTTATCTACATCGGTAAAAATGATTCCTGGAGTCGGTACTGCTTCTCCTAAACCCGTTAAAAGCGACCAAATTCTTAACTCCGCATAAGCATTCCCAATTGCTTTTTGATGTCCCCAATGTGGCGCTCTAGTCACAAACAATTCCCCATCAATAATTTCATAGCGATCGCCGTTATCTGGCAATAGCTCAATATCTGCTATCGTCCAACGTACCCGTTCTTCAGTGCTTTGGCTCATGGAATTTTCGTCTTTTATATTACTGATATTTTAGCTTTAATACCATCTTACTGAATTATTGATATAAAAAGATACCTGCTTTTTTTCAGTATAATTCCGTTATCTCAAGCGCGGTGAACCTTGTTACCGGATGAGGTAGTAGAATAGGGTCAGTCCCTTTTTTCAAGTTTTG
>JANNFJ010001270.1:0-2217 GCA_031379725.1 Calothrix sp. OTE_75_metabat_31 | reverse complement strand
GAGAAGAGCGCCCCTATCACTTTCTATTAAAACAATAAATCAAGGTTTCCTATTTTTTATAGAAAAAATGAAACAGCCTTATCCTTTTTAATCCGGGGGTTAGGGGATCGATATATAATTGTCTCAAATCCTTAGTTAGGGCATTTCATCAATGCTGGTTGGCTCAATTCGTGGAGCAACGTTCATTTCGTGACGGTAACGTGAAGAAGCTTCATAGGCTTTGATGCGTACCCGCTGGATGGAACCAAGCGGTCGGTGTTCTGGGATGCAGTGCCAGGAATTGAACGATAGTACCTCATCTACATAGACGCGACGTTCTGGACTGTACGCTTCTTGCGACGGAATAGTTAGCTTTGCGATCGCTTGGTAAGGACTCTCCTCCTCCGGCCAACGAATCGCGGCATCCTCTACTGGCATCCGTTCTAAATTCGTGCAAAGCTGGGCACCCAATTCATACTCAGCAGAGTTTTCACGGAAGAAGTCAACGACCAAATCTTTGAGAACCGCAGGATTATCTGTTTTAACACGCTGTCCAATTAGAGAAATCAAACTTTGCGATAGAGGGACAGCGTTAATTTTGGCAACGTAGTCACCGTAGCGAAGCGCTGCCATACTGTAGAACGTCTCGCCCAAAATATGAGTTTCGGGCTTTGTAAACCCTAACGCAGTAGGGTGTATTTCTATCCCAACTTTTTCGGTAACGGTGTTTAGGGTGCGAAGCGCAGTAGTCATCAGTTCCTGCACTTCTTCGGGAGTCTTAATGATGACTTTTTCTTGTATCAACTGTTGAACCAGGTAAGTTGATACATTACCAGTTGGCATGACGGGGTGATTGTTGAGCAGGAAATCTTGGGTAACTGCGTCCGTTTTCTGCTCCAATACTTTACGTCCTTCGACCCCTATAACCTTGATTGCCATGCCGCGAAATCCAGATACCCCATCGGGGGTGATGTCACCTGGGGCTGTGGAGAACCGAATCATGACGGGGTAGGTTTGAGGGAGACGGAATAACCCTTGAGCTAAAGGTTCTGGTAGATTGTCGTAGATTTTTAACTCTCCCTTGAGGGCACCGTGACTCTTCGCGTGGGCATCACGTACCGCATGACGGTGCTTTTCAAATGTTATGCGTCGCATCCGGTCGAGAGAGGCAACGATTTCGTCTATGTGCTTGTCCTCGTCAGGTTGCTTACAGCAGTTTTCATCTAATTAGACCACACAAAAATACATCAAATACCTCTTTGCGCCTCTGCGCGATATATGAAAAATGTGGTTCATTTACCTGGAAATGGCTGTAACCTCTACGTCGTCCGAGTATCGCACGTATGGATTCGACATGTTAGCTCCTTGGTAATATTGGCTGCATTTTAAATAAAATATTCACAAATTAAAATAAAACACTTAATCAGAATAATCAGAAAACTCCAATCCTGTGGAATATACTTAAATAATAAGGGCTAATATGTAGTATTTTGCAGCATTCTAATCATTAATTGATAATAAACCCTCTGGGGGTGTAATTTCAGCACGACGAGCTGCTATGTCAACAACGGGGACAATCTCTTTGACGAAGGGGATTAACAGATTTTTGGGTTTTTTCTTGTTGGTTGTTTGTTCTGGGTTTTCTTGTTGATGTAGTTCTACTTCTAATAAATCATGACCTGCGGGAATGAGGTTGACTACTTTACCTATCAATTCTCCTGATTCCTGCATAAAAACTTGGAGTCCAACTAAATCTAAGATGTGATATTCTCCTTCTTCGAGATGGGGACGGTCATCTTCGGATACTAATAGTTTACAACCGCGCATTTCTTCGGCTTGACTACGACTTTTTATACCTTCTAATTCGATGATATAGAGGTTTTTTCCGTTTAAGTATTTGCCAGTGAGTAGTTCTATTGGTTGGGGTTCTTTGGTATTCGGATGTAGTAACCAGCGTGTTCCTGGTTGCTCGAAGCGTTCGGGAAAGTCGGTATCGGGATATACTCGCATTTGCCCGTGTAACCCTTGTGCGGCTACTATTGTACCGATTTCTAGCCAGCCGTCGGGGATGGAAGGGGGAGGGGAATCTTTCTTGTTTGGTTTCCTTTGTTCTCCTTGTGCTTTCTCTTTCATCTTTACTCTGTGTCCTCTGTGTTCTGTGTGGTTCGTTTTTTCTGTATTTTTCGATGGGTGGGGGCGGGTTTGTGTAGATTTTTTGTTGTATGATAATTTTTTTCG
>JANNFJ010001262.1:0-14652 GCA_031379725.1 Calothrix sp. OTE_75_metabat_31 | reverse complement strand
GGTTTCTCAAAGAAACCCGGATTCTGACCCCTACGACAAGTCAACTGATTGAGTAAAATCAATTGATTTTTCACCTTAACGCTGTTACTTTCAATGCTGCTATGGGCAACTTAAATATAGGCAATATTTAAGCTTTAACCTTTTCTGGCACATTGATTTTAACAAGTAATTTATGACTATCTCTAATTCAGAACCCAATTTATCTTTTGTAGTTTCTACACTACAGCAGCTAGAAGCAGAACAAAATACTTGGAAACAAAACACAATTTGGCTAAAGCGATATTTTGACGAGTTGAAGCAAGAATTTAAAACTCGTCCAGAGGTGGGAGAAGTTGAGAAAATGCAGGAGGTGATTTTACAGCTTACTGCACAAGTTTATGATTTACAGGAACGTTTTAATCAGTTGCCTTTGTTAAGTAATAATTCGCATAGTATAAATACCACTGCGATAGATGTACTGCAGGAGGAAGAAAAGATAGATAGCGAGATTAAGGAAGAATTTATCGAAAGTCTTGATGAGCAAATAAAGCAAGTTGTATTAGTCGAAGATTTTGCGAAAAATGAAGATAATCAAAATTTAGAGAATGTTGAGGAGCAGGAAGAATTTGATAGGAAGTTCAATGATTTTGAATTTAAGCTTGAAAGGATGATGTGGTTGTTAAATCGGGTTTATACAGCAGATATCTTAAGCCAAAATATCTCTATTTCTATGGTAGTAGAAGATTTTTTAAAAGATTATAGCAAAGGACAAAGAGATTTTTCTGGAATAAATATCTCTGGGATAGATTTAAGTGGGAAAGAGTTTGTATACGACCTTAATTCAAAAGGTGCAAATTTAAGTAATGCTATGCTATGCAAAATAAATATGGGAGTGAGCATTCTCGTAAGTGTAAGCATATAGCAGCAAATCTGTCAGAAGCAAATCTAGATAATACAGATTTAAGTGAAGGAAAATTAAATGAAGTAAAATTCAAGAAAGCATCTTTAAAACAAGCAAATCTTTCTAAAGCGAATTTAGTATATGCTAATTTTTGTGAAAGTAATTTGGAATATGCAAATCTTTCTCAAGCCAATTTAACCATAGCTAATCTTTCTTCAGCTTGTTTATATAAATCAAATTTCAGTGGCAGTGTTTTAAGAGAAGTAAATTTGAGTCATGCAAATTTGAGCTATGCAAATTTGAATCATGCAAACTTGAGAGACGCAAACTTAAAAAATGCAAACTTAAAAAATGCTAATTTAAACAAGACAGAACTTATGGGAGCGAATTTAGAGGGTGCAAATCTGAATGAAGCAAATCTTAAAAATAGCTTCTACGATGAGACAACTATTTTTCCAGATGGTTTTAATATTTCTCAATCAGGAGCTTATTTAATTGCACCTAGTGTTTCACTTAAAAATGTTAATTGTGTATATAATTATTTGAACAATGTTAATTTGGCGGGTGCTGATTTGCAAGAAGCAGATTTAAGCTTTGCTAGTTTACAAGAGACAAATTTAAGTGCTGCTAATTTGAGTAAAGCCAATTTAAGTCAAGCGAAACTTAATCAGGCAAAACTTATTCAAGCAAACTTGAGTGAGTCAAATTTAAGTCAGGCTAATTTGGAAAAGGCAAATCTTATTGGAGCAAATTTTTATGGAAGCAACCTAAATCACGCAAATCTTCGTGGCACTAATTTATCTACAGCTAATTTTAGTAATTCAAATCTGAATCAAGCAGATTTTTGTTATTCTAACTTAACTGGGGCTAACTTAAGAAATACAAATCTAAAGAATGCAAAGTTCGACTCAACTACTAAATTTGATGGTGCAAATCTAAGTGAGTCAAATTTAGCTGGTGTTAATTTGTCTAATACTTCATTCATTGGTGTCAATTTAAGTATATCAAATCTATGTGGTGCTAGTCTCAATTCAGCAAATTTAATGCAAGCAAATTTATCTAAGGCTGATTTACGTGGTGCTGATTTGAGAAGTACAAATTTAGAAAAAGCTTATCTTAAAGATGCAAACTTAACTGGAGCAAACTTGGAAGGTGCTAAACTTACAGGTGCAATTATGCCGGATGGCACAATTCACGAGTAATATAGGCTAATTCTGATTTATGACTCATCCTGTTATCCGCTTGCGGTACTGACCCATAACCTGTTCTGCAGGGACACCCAGCGTTGTATCAGCTTCACATTCGTCATAGCTTTTAACGACCTCTTCACGCAGCCACTTTTCAACAGCAGCGTCACGCGCTTGGAGAGTACGAAGACCATCCCGAATCACTTCGCTTTCGGTGGCATATTCACCCCTAGCGACTTTTGCCTTGACCATTTCCAGCATCTCATGGGGCAAGGTAATAGTGAGTGCCTGTGTTGTTCTCATAGGGAATTCTCTTTCTTAAAGCCAACTTATCAAAGTGTATGATTAAATCATACACTTTAGGAAGGCTTGAGGTTACAGCCTGCTCATTTCCCCTCACGGAATTAAAAAAATATAATTAGATCCCCGACTTCTTAAAGGATACTGTTGGCGAATCAGGGGTATCGCCCCTCAACCTTAGCAGCCTTGAGCCTTCTTAAATGCCCACAATCCCGCCCTACCATAGAATGGTAGGGCTAATAATAACAAAGCCTGCTTCAAGCAGGCTTCGTTCCGACTAGCCCCAGGCTTGAAGCCTGGGGCGGTTTTTCGGGCATACGAGGGGTCTAACCCTCTATTCGCCAGCGCTATCCTTCAAGGAGTCGGGGATCTGGTTCTCACGACTTGTCAAAATTAATGATTTAAATGTCTCATTTGTTCGCGCAGGCACTCCTGCCTACGCTACACGATCAATTTACAACTTTGTGCCGCACTCCGGACAGAAATTGTTACTCGACATATTCTTCGCACCGCAATTGCTACAACAAACAGCTTCATCAACTGCTTTCGGCAACTGCTTCGGCAAACCAATCATTTGGGCATTGCTCTTACCAGGAGCAACCATCGGGTAACAATTCTCGTCCTTGGTAATGCGAAGATCCATCACAACCGGGCCGTCGTGAGCGAGCATCTGCGCGATCGCACTCTCCAAGTCCTCTCGCTTACTCACCACCATCCCTTTAATCCCATATGCCTGACACAGCAATTCGATATCCGGCATCCCCACTTCCATATTCGAGCTAGAATACCGTTCACCATAGAATGCTTGCTGCCACTGCCGTACCATCCCCTGCCAGCCATTATTTAGTATCATGGTCTTGACATTCAAGCCGTACTGTGATATCGTTCCCAATTCTTGTAAGCACATTTGGAAACTAGCATCACCGCTGATACAAATCACATCTTCGTCGGGGAATGCAGCTTTAGCACCAATTGCCGCAGGTAACCCAAAACCCATTGTTCCCAAACCTGCGCTAGAAATCCAGCGACGGGGGCCATTTTTGAGGAATTGCGCTGCCCACATTTGATGCTGTCCGACATCGGTTGTGTAGAATGCATTCGGGGCTTGACGGCTAATTTCCACAACTGCTTCTTGGGGTGAGATGCTGTCAGCGTGATGGGGTATTTGGAGAGGATATTCTTCTTTCCAACGACTAATCAAATTCAACCATTCTTGAGTTTGGTTGGAGGTATCTTTCACACCTGCTTCTTTGCTGCGTCGCAATAAATCTTTTAAAACTCGACGCACATCACCAACGATAGGCACTTCGGGAACGCGATTTTTGCCAACTTCCGCAGGGTCGATATCGATGTGAATGACTTTGGCACGAGAGGCAAATTCATCCAACTTACCTGTTACCCGGTCATCAAAGCGGGCACCAACGCAAATCAATAAATCGCAGTCGGTAACGGCAAAATTTGCGTAAGCAGTACCGTGCATCCCCAACATTCCTAATGACAGCGGGTGATGCTCGTCAAAAGCACCAATACCCATCAAGGTGGTGGTAACGGGGATATTGAATAACTCAGCGAGTTCTTGGATTTCGACGTGGGCATTGGATGCGATCGCACCTCCACCAACATACAATAACGGGCGGCGGCTCTCGTTAATTAACTGCACTGCGGCATTAATTTGCCGGGGATTTCCCTTCACCGTCGGACGATATCCAGGTAATTTCACGCAACCTGGTTCAACAGGTATGTAGTCAAATTCTTCGAGTGCCACATCTTTGGGCACATCTATTAAGACAGGGCCAGGTCTGCCCGTGCTAGCAATATAAAAAGCTTCTGCGACAATCCGCGCTATATCAGCAGTATCGCGGATGAGGTAAGAATGCTTAACTACTGGTAGCGTAATACCATAAATATCAGTTTCTTGGAACGCATCGGAACCAATAACCGCTCGTGACACTTGCCCGGTGACAATTACCATCGGGATTGAGTCCATGTAAGCAGTGGCAATACCTGTAACTAAGTTAGTTGCCCCCGGGCCCGAAGTACCAAAGCACACACCAACTTTACCAGTAGCACGAGCATAACCATCAGCTGCATGTGCTGCACCTTGCTCGTGTCTAACTAGAATGTGCTTCATCGGACTGCCAGCACTTTCTACTTTGTATAAATCATCGTAAATTGGTAAAATTGCTCCACCGGGATAACCAAATATAAAATCTACACCGTGACGTTGAAGGCTATCGAGGAGAGCAAAGCCACCTGAAGCCCGTTGTGGTGCAGTCGGAGTGATGGAAACAACGTTAGTTGATAGGGATTGGTCTTGAGATTGTGGGAGAGTAAAGGGGGAACGCGAGCGCACAGCAGACAAACCTCACGCGAAAGCTAAGTTATGCTTATATTCTGTATATTAAAATTCATTTTAGTCTAAAACATTAATGAAAACTAATATTTATTAGTTATTGGTCAGTGGTTATTGGTCAGTAGTTATTGGTCAGTGGTTATTGGCTAGGACAACTGACAACTGGCAACCGACCACTGACAACTGACAACTGACAACTGACCACTGACAAACCTAAATAACATCCTGTAACACCTTACTAGTATTGCGCCAAGCCCATACACCAACAACGGCAACTGTAATACTCATTCCAATTAACACAGCCGTTAAACCAAAAGCATTCGCAAGTCGGGTCGTAATCAGCAACGGGAGCGAAAGGGCAATATTAACAGCATGATTTTGGAACCCGAAAACTTTACCATGCATCGCTGGAGGTGTTTGTTGCTGAATCAAAGTTTGCATCGGCACGTTTATAAACGCTGCCCCTAACCCCAACAGAACGCATAAACTCAATGCAAAAGGTAAATTTTGAGCGAAAGTCAACATTCCCAACACAAAAGCCATACTCAAAAACCCAATCAAAGGTAGGGGTTTGTGATGCAACTTTTCACCGAAGCTACCCATAGCCACAGCACCTAATACCATCCCCACACCAGCCGATGCTACAAAAAAGGTGTATTTTGTTTCTTCCAAGCCTAATTTAACAGCTAATCTAATTGCCAATTCAATTAACGCTGCAAAAACGCAATACAAAGTTACTATCTGTAACATCGCATTCCATACCAACCGATTTTTTTTCAAATAGCGTAACCCCTGTACAAAATCCTTAAGCGGATTAATTGCTGTTTTCTCACCATCAAGGGGTTTAGGCTCTTTAAAATTAATTGGCATCATGATTGTGGCAGATATTAAATACAACCCACCAACTACTATTTCTTGCCCAAATCCCTCGCTAAAGCCTCTTGCCCAACCCAACATTGAGTCCCCGACAGCGTTACCAATAATTAAAGCCCCCATCATAGTGCTACTAAACAAGGCATTAGCTGCCATCAAATTTTCGCGTCGCACCAACAATGGAATAGTTGCTTGTTCGGCTGGGGCAAAAAACTGCGTCACTGTGGAGATGACAAAAGTAATTAGCAATAGCACGGCAAATTCTCTCGGTAAAAAGGGAATTAATAGGGTCATTACTCCCCGTACCAAGTCCGAACCCACCATAACCAACTTTTTGGAAACGCGATCGACAATCACACCTCCCGCAGAACCAAACAAAATTGCCGGAACGGTAAACGCCATATACAAATAAAAGCGCCCAGTATCATCAACGACATTTGCAGGCAAATATTTACTTAATAGAGCTATTAATAACACCAATAAAACTTTATCTGCTAGCTGGGAGAACAGTTGTCCAATCCATAGCAACATAAAACTACGATTTTTTAGTACGGAGGCAAAACCATTATTCACAGCAGCAGGTTCGTCGGTAGGAAACATAAGTTAGGAAGTAGGGAGTAAGGATTGGAGAAGATGGGGAGGTGGGGAGGTCGAGAAGGAGGGAGGTGTGGAAATGGGATTGAGAACGTTCTTTTTCTTTTCCTTACCTTTTCACTACTCACTATTCACTACTCCCTACTCCCCACCTCCCTTTTCCGGATTATTTTTCTTTATAGCGAGTTAAAAGCATGTGTAAAAAATCAACAGCATTCAAATGCTTTTGCGGTGGCAATCCATTTGCTGCAACCCAAACACCTCGAACATTTTGAGGGTTTTCCCACATTTGCAGGTGATCAACAGGTGGGTCAGCATAAAAGTTATTGTCACCAGCACCGAGCAACGAAGAACTCCAATGAGTAAAATAATCATGGCTCATACGGTGAATGGGAAAATCACCAAATAAGGGTACTCCCCATCCATCTATAGCAATAAATGCTTTAACATGACCTCCGGATAATTGCCAGGTACAAGCGCTCGATATTGCCCCAACAACACCTGCGCTAAAACTGATAAATACAACCGGCGATTTTAACCTATCGTTTATATTTTTGTGTAAAAAATCTAAAATATGAAATCCTGATAAAGGTAAAAGGCCATTGCCTGGAAAAATCAGTATATTTACGGAATGGTCATTGTCATCTCTATTTGCATTAGGCTCGAATAACCTCGATACAAAGCTCTGCGTCGAAGCCGGATTTTGCATCCCCGGACAAATAATAATAGTCATTTAAAAATCTACACACCATATCATTTATTACTTTCACTCTCCTTTACATTAATTAATTTTAGCTGTTGTAAATATAACATCTAGAATTCATTGGCTAAAAAAGCGAATAGTAGTATTAAAACTCCGAAACAAGCATATGAACAAAAGCTTGCCATACTCACACAAGCCTCATCTATATCTTGGGATACATCGCCATGCAAATCGGGTATAACTTTTGTTTATATTGTGTTAACTTTACTTATTATCCTATCCAGGGGGATAGGATAATAATATACGAAGGAAGAAAAGAGTCAGCGCTGATTGCTGATTTTAAACTCTGATTGCATTGAGGAAATTATTGTGGTTGCCACACCCGAAAAGTTACACGCACACGAGCATCTATCAAGCCAACAACGAGTCGCTGTACTGTTGATGGGTTATGGTGAAGTCGAAAGCTACGAAGATTTCGCTAACTATAACGAACAAGCCTTAAATCTCCTGACAGCAAAATTTGCACCCGTTCCCACTTGGATTTATCCTCCCCTAGCAAAAATTTTGGCACTTTTTGACCGCCATGAATGGGGACACCAGCACCATGACTTTATTTCACCCCACAATTCCATCTTTGAAAAACAGCGTGAAGGAATTGAACAACACTTACAAGCTAAGTGGGGTAATGGAATACAAGTATTTAAAGCATTTAACTTTTGCGCTCCATTCCTACCTGACCAAGTCTTGGCCCAAATCAAAGACGAAGGTTTCGATAAGCTATTAATTTATCCGTTACTGGTAGTTGATTCCATCTTTACCAGCGGGATTGCCATTGAGCAAGTTAACAATGCTCTAGCTCAACTCAAAGATGCTAACGAACATTGGGTAAAAGGAATGCGGTATATTCCCTCGTTTTACAACGAACCCAAGTACATCGATTTGATGGCTGATTTAGTTCAAGAAAAAATCAACACCGATTTGAGTGCAGCTTACTTACCATCAGAAATTGGTATTGTGCTGATGAATCACGGTTGTCCCCATAAAGCCAAAGGATTTACCTCCGGGATTACCGAAAGTCAAATACTCTATGATTTAGTACGTGACAAGCTCATCAACCGCTACCCCTTAATCTCCGTTGGTTGGCTCAATCACGACACACCATTGATTGATTGGACGCAACCAAATGCAGGCCAAGCTGCTAAAAACTTGATTCAACTTGGTGCCAAAGCAATCGTATTTATGCCGATTGGTTTCGCTACCGAAAATCACGAAACCTTATTAGATGTGCATCACATTATGCACGCACTTGAGAAGAAACATCCTCAAGTCAACTACATCCAAATGGAATGCGTCAACGACAATCATGATTTTGTCACAATGGCAGCAAATTGGGCAGATTCACACATCGCTGAACTTCTATCCCAAGAAGCCGTTGCAGTCAATCCCCAATTAGCTACACATCACCACCACCATCACCATTAGACTTCCTTGCCAATAGAGTAAGGAAAATTTATTCCCGGTATCTTGAAGATACCGGGTTTTTACTAGTGGTCTGTGTCATTAATTTTAACGGGTAGTGCGTTCGCGCAGCGTGCCCGCAGGGCTTACATCTTGCTCGCTTTAATATAATACGCGAGCAAGATGCTCGCACTACGAAATATTTTTAAGCCCATCAAAATTAATGACATGAAGCACTAGTTTTAATTTTTTAAAATCCTATAATTTGCCGAAAAATTTAGTTATATCGATCTAAAACACACTCAATTTTTATTTTTTAAAAGTCTATTTTGAGATAAAGTTTTGATAAATACTTCATCTAAATGCCACAATTGTTACAAGTAAATCTGTATATTTCATCTTGTATTCTCTTATAATTAATTGTAATGCAAACAAATAGCTAATTTAGCAGCAATATAGAACTAAATAGCTATATTTAATAGGTAATTCCATCTACCAAGAAAGCCTTGTTATTAGCATCAAGATATTTTCGGCTTCTTTCGGCATCTACATTGATTAAATTTATATTAAAAGTGCATTTTTACCAATCTGAACACCACTATCATGGTTGTTTTCCTGTAAAGGGATTTTAAATTACATTGATACTATTAATTTATAACCTACCTGGAAAGCCATAAATCTACACTTATGAAACATTAGATAAACAAATGGGGGGAATACCCCTTAATGCCTTTAAAAAAGGAAAATTATCATTGGTGAATGGTTGAGCAAAACGGGCAAAATATTAAGAAAATCTGATGTTTTAATAACTGGGGTCTCCAACCCTTGAAGACAGGGGCAGTTTCTCAATAGCTACAAAGCGCTTAATTCACATGGACGACTTGCAGATAACTTGGCTCATATAAGTGCTTTGAGATATTAGTACAACTACTGTTTCCCATACAACCTGAAAAACGTCGCATAGCAGACAAAAGCTTCGCTGTTATCCGGTAAACTGCTATCTTATTACTATCATCACTAGTTAACAGCATAATGATATAGCCATATATCCATATATCATTTTTATTGCTTTTTGCAAAATATCTAATTAAACGAATTACCCTTACTAATGACTCAGGAATCTCAACAACAGAAAGCAAAGCGACTTCGCAGTCAGCTGGCCGACTATTTGGAACAGTTGTTAGTTAGTCGGCATTGCCAAGACCATCATCAGCAAATGACTTGTTTAAGTCAAATAGGTGCAATTCATGAGAGTTTATTTGAGTATTCAGAAGCTTTAGAATACTACAAATTACTTTGGGAATTTTCTAAACAGGTAAACGAAAAAAATCCTCAAGAAATTGCACTTTACAATATTGGTAATTGTTACCGACAGCTAGGTAAATTCAATGAATCGCTTGATTATTTCTCGCAGCTTGTAAAAGTTGCTCGTGAAACAGGAAATCGGATATTACAGATAGCGGGTTTTTGGGGACAAGGGACGAATTATCAAAACCTGGGGCAGTATCAAAAAGCAATTGAGTGCTTTGAAATTCAGCTTGCGATCGCTTGCGAGATCAACGAACTTACCTGGCAAAAAAGTGCGAATGGTTCTTTAGGGAACGTACATCAATTTTTGGGAAATTTCCAGGCATCACTCGTATACGAGCAAAAGGCTTTACTCATAGCACAGGAAATGGGAAATGTCAAGGCAATCGGAGATTCGTTTGCCAACTTAGCTGGTATTTACATCCAGCTACGTGGGTGGGAAAAAGCGATTGATTTTTGCAACCAATCGTTTGCGATCGCATCCGAGAATAACCACAAAGATTTAATGCTGATTACTCTCCATAGTCTTGGACAAGCAAACATTGGACTTAACCGATACCAAACAGCACAAGATTTCCTGACCAAATCCTTAGAAGTATCTTACGAAATCAACGATAAACGAGTCCGCAGCGCAATTTTACAAGCATTAAGCGATGTTTGCAGTCACACCAATCAACTCGAACAGGCAATCGAATATAACCTAGAATCCTTAACGATTAGTCGTGAAATTGGCAACCGTTTCGGAGAAGCGGCTGCTTTATCGAGGGTAGCAATTACTTACCAAAATTTTGGTAAAATTGGCAAAGCCCTGATTTACTATCAACAATCTTTAGTAATTTTGCAGGAGATAGGAGCCAAGCAAAGCCAATTACAGTTATTTTTCAATATTGGCACTATATATTACCGCGAGCAAATGTACGTAAAAGCACTAACTTTTCTACGTACTGCCTTAATTCTCGCTGAAGAATTAGAAAATTTCAACGAACTTGCACGAATCGAACTTGCATTAGGTGGAGTTTTTCAAAAATTGAATCAATGTCAAGATGCCATCTATCATTATCGCCAAGCTTACGAAATCTACAAAAGCTTGGGAGATGAGGCACATGCACAGCAAATGTTAAAAACGATGCACAAATTAGGGGTAGAACCTTTATATTAGCGTCATAAAATAATTAATTTGGATAATGTCTAATTCCTAAATTCTCTGTTTATAAGCCATACCCAAATTATACTGAGTCGCTGCCCAATTTTCTGGAAATGCATGACGGGTGTAAACTTCTAACGCCAAATTATAGCAATAAATTGCAGCTTCGATTTCTTTCTTAATGGTCTCACTATAGGCAATACCCAGATTATTTTGAGTAGCTGCCCAATCTTCAGGAAATGCCTCACAGGTGTAAACTTGTAGTGCTAAGTTATAACAAACAATAGCAGCTTCGAGATTTTCTGCCTTATCTCCCTTAATTCTGTCATTATAAGCAATACCCAAATTATATTGAGTCGTTGCCCAATTTTCAGCAAATGTCTCACGAGTATAAACTTGTAGCGCTAAATTAAAAGAATTTATTGCAGCTTCAAGATTTTCTGCCTTATCTCCCTTAATTGTGTCACTATAAGCAATACCCAAATTATTTTGAATTGCTGCCCAGTCTTCAGGGAATGCCTCATGGGTATAAACTTGTAGCGCTAAATTAAAACAACGAATCGCATCTTCGAGGTTCAGTACCTCCAGTTGATTAATTAACTCATAGGCAATACCTAAATTATTTTGAATCATTGCCCAATTTTCAGGAAATGCCTCACGAGTATAAACGGTAGCTACTATTTCGTAGCCTGCGATCGCAATTTCCAAATTATTAGACCGACTACTTAAAGAGAACTGCTGCATCAAGTTGCTAAAATTGCAAATCACTGCGGCAATATATTGCGCTTGTTTTGGTTCTACTTGTGCCATTGTTACAGTTGCCCAGCTTTGTAAGATGACAGCAAAATTATCATCTAGCAGTTCTAAGTTATTTTGCAACAACTTGTGTACCGGCTGTGGATTACCATTACAATTGCTTGTTTCTTCCAATACCAGCATCAGAAAGAAAAATTGACATTCAGGTTTTGGAGTTGATGATATCAGCCCTAATGCTTCAGCTAAATGATAGGCAATACTGATTAAAAAATAGGCAGCATTGATATCTCCTCTGTGCTGCAATTTTTCTGCTACCTCTATCATAGTCTGCACAAATTCTATATCTACCACATCCCAATTGGTAACTAAAAGCTGTGCTTCCTCGCCAATCGGACAATCTAACAACGCTTGAATAAGCTTCAAATTGGCTTGTAGGCGGTTTTCATCCATAAGGGGTAAAGCAATTATTTTTATATTAAATTTTACAGTTTATATTGTGATATTTACGTATGGAATCAAACGATTGACTAACTTTATTTGCTGAAAGTTACTCAGAGAAACTAATACTTTATATACTTAAAGTTTAAACTACAAATTTGCTAGTGATATGTAATGAAAATTACTATTGACTTTCATAATTATCTTAGAACTGTCTGCCAGATACAAGTGTTTTTACTATACTTGGTATTTTTTGTAGCGTGATATAAGATAACAAATAAAACTATATCGAACTTATCAATAAATTAAATCAATAGAAAGTTTGATACAAATATAACTATCAAAAATATTTATTATTGCTATGGTTTAAACAAAACACTAAGTAATGTTCGAGGGGAACCGATAATTGGAAAACCTGCCAAACTGGCAACAGAACTTGACGAGATTTGTTATTCATTGACTAATCAGGTGTTTCATTATTGATATCTATCTACCCAAAAATTATAAACACTTGCACGTACCGAGTGTTTACAGGAAAATCAAACCATAAATCTAAATTCGCCAAATGTATAGCTAGTATCTTTAAAAAAAGAAACATTTATGCTATAAAAATTGAATTTAGAACGTTAAGAGTAAAATTGAAAGGGATTAGGAATATTAGGTAAAGGGTTAAGAAAAATAAATTTTTTTTATTGGAGTAAGGACACCTTAGAAAACGCAGTTTATGTTCTTATATTTCTATAAATCGCGTAGCGTCAGAAGCGCAAAGCGAAGGATATAGGACTTTTAACCTTTTTTAGATTAGATTCTTATATTCCTCTAAACCTTAATTCCTAACCCAAGCGTTTGGTAATACAGTAATTTTTAGCCACCATCAGAACATGATAGGTCAGTTACTAGCAGGGCATTATAAAGTCCTTGAAGTGTTGGGAGAAGGGGGATTTGGGCAAACCTACATTGTTGAGGACATTCACTTACCTGGTCATCCGCAGTGTGTTCTCAAACATCTCAAGCCTACTAGTACCGACCCACAAGTCTTAGAAACTTCTCGGAAACTATTTCAACGTGAAGCCGAAAGTCTCCAACAATTGGGAAATCACGACCAAATACCACGACTCTTAGCTTATTTTGAGCAGAAACACGAGTTTTATTTGGTGCAAGAATTAATCAGAGGACACACCCTTAGTCACGAACTCGCAAACGGGCAAAAATGGACTGAAGGTCAGGTCATCGGAATGCTGACCGAATTACTACGTATTCTCCAAGTTGTCCATAGTCACGGAGTAATACACCGGGATATTAAACCCGATAATATTATTCGCCGTAGCTTGGATAATAAACTAGTCTTGATTGATTTTGGGGCAATCAAGCAATTGCGAAACCAACCCCCACTTGGCAAAGGTCAGCAATGTGTGACGATGACCATAGGCACTGCCGGATACATGCCTTCCGAACAAACGCGACGTTTACCGCGCCCCAGCAGCGATATTTATGCTTTAGGGGTGATGGGTATCCAAGCATTAACCGGAGTGAACCCACGTCAATTTCAAGATGACCCCAATAATGGGGAAATATTGTGGCAGCACTTGACCCCCGTCACACCAGGGTTGGCAGCAGTCTTAACGAAAATGACGCACTACCATTTTAAAGACCGTTACCAAAGCGCAACCGAAGCATTAGAAGCGCTGCAAGAGTTGCTTTCAAGAGGAGAAGCACCTACCGTTACCCCAATGCCTGCTGTTGCGGGTCTATACGTCCGCGAACTAACATTAGAGTGGTTTGAGGATAGGGAAATTAGAAGTTTTACAATTCAAGAAAACCACCAAAGTAAAAACCCCGGTCGAATCCGGATTGGACGCGACCCCCAAGTATGCGATATTGTTGTTCCTGAGCCTTCAGTATCTGCCTTACATGTGGAAATTTTCTATAATTGTGCCAAGCAGCAATTTTATTTGCGAAACCTACGCGAAAAAAATCCCCCTGTGGTAGATGGACAATTGCTTTTAGCAGGTGAAATGGCTTTGGTAGTAGGAAGTACTTTGCGTTTGGGCACCCAGTTGTTCAAAGTAAGTGCGATTGACATTAAAAAGGTTCCGTTGGGCTATATCGACGAGGAAATTACCGATTTCCCAATGCCCGCAATGTTTGAACCCGTTAGCAAAACTGTACCACCACAGCCTGTTATCTATTCCCAACGCAGTCGAATTAGTAAGAAGCATAAACAACCCTCGATTATTTCATCAATTCCAACGCGAAAACCGTTAATGCTGGGGATAAGCATGGCAGCTGTTGTAAGTACTGTGGGTGGTTTAGTTTGTTTGCAAACTGGTAACACTGGGAAAACTTATTCCGAACAGAGTTTTATTGCCCAGCAACCGAAGTTATGCAGGGTAATTTCACCAACAGGTGGAAATTATCTAGCTAAATTGCGTCCTGAACCCCAAACCGAAATTGGTTCAATGAAGCAACTTAATTCTGGCGAGAAGGTTTTGTTTATGAAAGTCAAAGGCGATTTTGTCCAAGTTAGACTTGCTGATGGGACTCAAGGTTGGGTATTTGGCGACCAAATTCGGCGTTGCAATATTTCCTCACCTGTACCACGCTAGTAAGGGCGGGGTCTCCCCCATTAGTGTCAACTTAAGCTAAAACGCTTACCCC
>JANNFJ010000972.1:0-12014 GCA_031379725.1 Calothrix sp. OTE_75_metabat_31 | reverse complement strand
ACTCGATGTGTTGAAGATGCAGGGGTTCTGTACCATGTAATTGCCCAGACTGATAAAGTAAACTTTTCTGAGGCTGAATGTAAAGGTTTAAACCTATTAGTATGTACAAATATTGTATGGGAGGATATCGATTCTGAGGTGGCAGCTATTGTGGATTCTTGTATAGAAGATGTTGCAACAAGAGGGGCAATTATTACAAGGAGCAGTATTCCGGAGTTTGAACAAGTACTAAAACTCATTAACACCAAAGGAAATCTTGTGAATTATGAGGCAAGTAAAAACTGGCTTCAATTTTTAGAAGCTCATCCTAACTCGATTTCACAAGACATACTAGATAGATTCTATAAAGGATCCCAAATTATGGAAAGTGATGCTGGGGAAGTATATCAAGGGTTGGAAGATATAAAAAAGCAGTATTTGCACAGAACAAATGACTACACTGCTGTTCTTATGCCAACTGTAGCAAGTGTACCACCAATTATCGGCGATTTAGAACAGGATAGTAAAAAGTATGCCGCAGAAAATCTTTTATCATTACGAAACACGCGTTTAGCAAACCTTCTTGGGCTGTGTGCAATTTCTCTTCCTGTCGGATTCACTTCTTCAGGGTTGCCAGTTAGTTTGATGTTGGTAGCAGCACCCTTCGCTGAAGTACGGCTTTTACGCCTAGCTTCAGCACTCGAAAAGATATTTTCAAGAGAGACACGTGCGCCCATTTTGGGCACAACAAAAGCATGAAAATATGGTACATTGTTTGGTTGTCGTTTGATATGACATATAACTATGCGGCACTTCTACTGTTAGAATGTAGATGCCCTATGAACACTTATTCCAGTCTAGGTTCTCTGTTCACTGTAGGACAAAAATTAATTTTAACATATACTTGTTCATTTAAACTTTTTAGTTCTCTATATCAACTACAATGAGTTTAATTTTGTTTCTCATCCGTACTTCCTGGCAGTTAATGTTGATTGCTCTCCTTATAGCTACGATCAGTGGTACTTGTAGTGTTTTGCTCATTACCCTGATCAACGACATCATTAATGCTAACCGTCCAGTTAACAATCAAATTCTCTGGAGCTTTTTTGGCTTGATGGTTATAATGATGGTTACAGGAACACTCGCTCAATATTTCCTGGTTCACTTATCTCAATCGGCAGTTTTTAAACTTAAGCAACGTCTGGTAGATCGGGTTTTAGCTTGTCCTTTACCGTACCTAGAAGAATTAGGAGTCAGTCGGTTGCTAGCAACTTTAACAGAAGATGTGGAAAAAGTTTCTGATTCAGCAACTATCCTCCCATTTATATTTATTGATTTGGCGCTAATTTTTGGTTGTTTAGCGTATCTGAGCATTCTTTCATGGCAAATCTTTCTCAGCATATTCGTCTTTCTTTTGGTATCAGTAGTAGTGATTCAGTTTTTCCTAGCAAAATCTGAAAAATTGATGCAACTTGCCCGACAGCAGCAGGATTATATATTTAAGCATTTTCACACTGTTATAGACGGTATTAAAGAACTCAAACTGAATAGCTCTCGTCGTCAAGCTTTCCTGATAGAAGAATTTCAAGTCAATGCGGAGTTACGACGGCGTTACAACATCAGTAGTATTACCCTTCTGGGATTTACCTCTAGTCTAGGGCAACTATTTTTTTTTACTATCTTGGGTCTGTTGCTCTTTGTTCTTCCAAAGTTTACAGGAATGAATACAACAATACTGTCTGGTTATGCTCTGGTAATTACATTTTTGAACGAGCCAATTTCAAACATTTTGCAGATATTTCCACAGATGATCCAGGGAAATGTGGCAATAAGCAAAATTCAACATCTAGGATTATCTTTAGCCAGTCGTTCTGAAGATATTTCAAACAAATCTGTTAATTCACTATCATCTTTTGATTGTCTTGAACTACTTGAGGTAAAGTATTCCTATTGTCGGGAAGGTGAAGCCATTAATTTTTGCTTAGGTCCAATCAATCTGACATTCCGTCCAGGCAATCTGATTTTTCTCATTGGTGGCAACGGCAGTGGAAAATCCTCGCTAGCTAAAATAATTACAGGTTTATATGTTCCAGAATCGGGTAAAATTCTTCTAGACGGTAAACTAATAACCGAGAACAACCGAGAGCAATACCGTCAGCTATTTTCTACTGTATTTTCTGATTTCTATTTATTTGAAAGATTTTTGGGCATTAGTTCGGATAAAGTGAATAGTGAAGCTTATAAGTACCTACAAAAACTTCAACTAGAACATAAGGTTGAAGTTAAGGAAGGTTCACTCTCAACTATCAATCTTTCTCAGGGACAACGCAAGAGGTTAGCACTTCTTACAGCATATTTAGAAGATCGTCCAATTTACTTGTTTGACGAGTGGGCTGCCGATCAAGATCCCTACTTCCGAGATATATTCTACAACGAGCTTTTACCGGAACTCAAGCAAAAAGGCAAAACTGTACTAGCAATAACTCATGACGATCGCTATTTCCACTTAGCAGATCAACTCATTAAACTAGATTATGGCAAGGTTATACAGAAGTAAACCACCTGAGTTCTTGCATCTTCTCGATAAGGCTAGGGTGAGCTTTAGCCCCATAGCTTACTCGTTTGTTTCTTGAGCGTTTCCCCTGTGGTTTACACTCAACCCGTTACTCATTTGGTAAAACATTTCCCTGCCTCCCTCGTCCCACCCTACATTTTTAAACTTGACACAAATATCCATAGTCAGCTATACTAGAGCGAGCGCTCAATCTAATGGTTATCAGCATATGCGGAAAGTTATGGAGTCTGAACAATACCGCAAAGAATTGCTACATCAATCTTTTGACCTTTTTGCTAAAAAGGGATACGCTAACGTCACCACTCGACAAATATCGAACAAGCTAGGATTATCTACCGGAGCGTTGTATCACTATTTTCCTAGCAAGAAAGCTCTTTTTGAGCAACTCGTAGAAGAAATGAGTCAGCAAGATATTCAGATGTTGAAAACCGCAACGGAGGGAGCAAAAAACTTAACAGAACGGATAGAAAAGCTAGGGGAATTTTTAATTGCGAATGAAAAATACCTAGTTAAACAAGCCTTTGTCTGGGTTGATTTTTATCAGCACAGTGATTTTGAGGGAACTTTGAACCCAGTGTTTCAACGTGTAGAGAAACAATACCAACATGCAATGGCTGAGTTGTTAGGAATTTCTAATCTTAAAGTGGCGCGGTTTGTGTGGATATTAATAAATGGAGTTCTTATCGAACAGCTATCGGGTGATAATACGTTCCTTTTTTTGGAACAAGTTGACTTACTGATGAAAATGCTGTCAGCATATTTCGAGAAGTATCCAACGTTATAGGACAGAGGTAACTATGAGTTCACAGATTTACTTAAAACCCAAAAATCGATGGTTAATCGGCTTGGTTGTTGCTGCAACGGGAATTACTGGTATAATTGCGACTTTAGAAAATTTTGGCTTGGAACAAGGTAATCAGACAACTCCATCTCAAATTAAGAAATCTAAACCAGCTATTAAAAGGGTGATGGCGTTAGGACGTTTAGAGCCAGAATCGGAGATAATCAATTTATTTCCTCCCCAATCTTTTGAAAGCGAACGCATCGCCAAACTACTTGTCAAACAAGGAGATGAAGTCACAGAAAAACAGGTTGTGGCGATTCTTGACTCCCACAATAAACTACAACAAACACTACAACAAGCTAAAGAACAAGTTAAGATAGCGAATACTAAGCTCGATCAAGTAAAAGCTGGCGCAAAGCAGGGTGAAATTCAAGCACAACAGGCAACTATAAAACGCATAGAAGCTGAAAGAAATACGCAAGTTGAAGCACAACAAGCAACGATAGCGCGTTTGTCAGCCGAACAACGAACAGAAATAGAGGCGCAAACAGCGACTATCACCCGTTTGGAAGCAGAACTGAACAACGCTCAAACTGAATACCAACGCTATGAAACTCTTTTTAAGGAAGGGGCGACTTCAGCATCGTTACGCGATAGCAAACGGTTGACTTTATCAACTTCGCTACAGCAACTAGCACAAGCACAAGCAAACTTGCGAAAGATTCAGCAATCAGGACAACAACAGCTAGCGGAAGCACAAGCCAATCTGCGAAAAATTCAGACATCGGGGTATGAACAATTGCGTGAAGCCAAAGCAACTCTAAACCGTATTGCTGAAGTTCGTCCGGTTGATGTAAGAGCTGCACAAGCCGAACTCGATAATGCTTCTTCAGGAGTACAACAAGCACAAGTCAATCTTGAACAAACCTATATCCGCGCACCAATTGCAGGCAGAATCCTCAAAATTAACACACGAGTTGGTGAAAAAATCAGTCAATTTGGCATCGTGGCTTTGGCACAAACAGACCAAATGATGGTAATTGCAGAAGTTTATCAAAGTGAAATTGCTAAAGTTCAAATTGGACAACAAGCCGAAATCACTGGACAAGCCATCAAAGAGAAACTGCAAGGAACTATTTCACAAATTGGATGGCTTGTCAATCGCCAAAATGTGTTTAGTAACCAACCAGGTGAAAATCTTGACCGCCGAGTCATTGAAGTTAAAATTCGCTTGTATCCTGAAGATAGCAAGCGAGTTGCTAAACTAACGAATTTACAGGTACAAACAAAAATCCGTCTCTAAAAAATTTTCTCAATCTAAGAACGAGCGCTCGATTTAGAAGGCAACAGAAAAATCTTCACTTATTACAACAAATTATGTGATGTTCAAAAAAATTTTCAAAAAAACACCATTAGCATGGCATCAATTAATGAAAGAGAAAGGGCGATTTGTTGTCGCAATGGCAGGAATTGCATTTGCTGATGTGCTAATATTTTTTCAATTGGGACAACTAGATTCATTGTTTGATGGTGCCACTTTAGCACAGCGAAAAATGCGGGGAGACATCGTTATTATCAATGCGGAAGCAAAAACAGTCACCGACTTAGATATGTTTCCAAGAGAACATTTAATGCAAGCCTTCGCTTACGAAGAAGTGGAGTCAGTAAACTCAATTTATGCAGGAACTGCGACTTGGATTAACCCGATAACGCGACAGAGGCGAGCAATTGCGGTTTGGGGTTTTGAACCAGAGCATCCACCATTCGACTTACCAGAAATCAATCCATATCTTAACCATCTCCAGTTACTAAATAACATTCTGTTTGACCGTATTTCCCGTCCCGAATATGGTCCGATTCCTGAGTTAGTAAAAAGTCAAGGCACATTGGAAGCACAAGTTAATGGTCAAGTCATGACAACTATTGGCTTATTTCAACTTGGTGCCTCCTTTAGTGCAGATGGCAACATTATCACCAGTGATTCTACTTTCCTCAAGCTATTTCCTTCACACCGTGCTGACCGAATTGAAGTTGGGTTAATTACTTTAAAACCGGGAGTTAAAGTTCAAGAAATAGTAAAAGCTATGCGTTCCGATTTGCCTTCAGATATTAAAGTTTTGACAAAAGATGAATGGATTCAAAATGAAATCGCTTATTGGGAAACCCAAGGACTTGGTTTTATTTTCCTCACAGGCGTAGTGGTCGGTTTTGCAGTTGGGATTGTCATTGTTTATCAAATACTCCACTCAAACGTTGTAGATCACCTAGCCGAATATGCCACGCTCAAGGCTATAGGATATAGCGATGGATTCCTTTTGCGAATGCTGGGGCAACAGGTTTTGGTGCTGGCTGTATTGGGCTTTATTCCTGGCTTTTTGGCATCAATTGGTATCTACCACCTCACTTACATTATTACCCTGACCCCAGTGGCAATGAAAACTGAACGAGCAGTCATGGTATTAATTTTAACGATTATGATGTGTGCCGCTTCTGGGGTCATTACAATGCGAAAACTTAGTTCTGCCGATCCAGCAGATGTATTTTGACTAGAACCCAAAAGAAAGGAAAAGTTTTCAATAAATTCTGGTGTAACCAATTTTTTATTCACGCATACTTTAGGTTACTTAATACAATTATGCTTACAGATTCAATTTCGCAAGTGCCAACTTCAACACCTGTTATATCTATTCAAAATCTCAATCACTATTTTGGTCATGGAAATTTACGCAAACAGACATTATTTGACATTAACCTAGAAATCCAGTTTGGTGAAATCATCATTATGACTGGACCATCTGGTTCTGGGAAAACAACATTGCTGACATTAATGGGTGGATTGCGCTCTGCACAAGAAGGCAGTCTAAAAATTTTTGGACAAGAAATCTACGGAGCGACAAAACACCAATTAACTCAACTTCGTCGCCATATTGGCTATATTTTTCAAGCTCATAATTTAATGACATTTTTAACAGCCAAACAGAATGTTCGTATGTCATTGGAATTGCATGATAAGTTTTTAAATGAGGACTTAGATATCAGGGCATTGACTATGTTAAAATCAGTACATCTTGGCGATCGCGCGGATTATTATCCAGAAAATCTCTCCGGCGGACAAAAGCAACGTGTAGCAATTGCTCGTGCCCTTATCAATCGTCCAAAACTTGTTCTCGCAGATGAACCTACTGCTGCACTAGATAAAAAATCGGGGCGTGATGTAGTAGAAATGATGCAAAAACTCGCTAAAGAGCAAGGTTGCACAATATTGCTAGTCACGCACGATAACCGCATTCTTGATATTGCTGACCGTATTATCAACATGGAAGATGGTCATTTGATAAATAATACTTAACGAACCCTTCGGGCAAAGCATGACCTTTGCCTTATGCGAAGTTGAAGTCGCGGCATTAAGTTGCTGGCTATTGACGAAAACGCTACATAAAACTAAGAGTGTGTAACAAACGTAAGAATTACCAGTAAGTATTAACGGAAGCCATAGGATATGGAGGAAGGCAGCTATGGGGTTAAAATTTTTCAATGATGTTTTAGAAGCCATTTCAAAGGGAGGCAAACTTCTCCAGATTGTGGAGGCCGTGGATTTGGTAACAACCGATGGACTAAATAATGTCGCAAAGCTTGAAGATATGTTCCACAATAGCCCTCAGATGGAAAATTGTATCGAGTGGATTAAACAAGATCCAGCATCATACCAGATGCTTGAAGAACGTTATATCCCCACTTATCCCAGCTTAGATGATATGCTTAAAATGCCGAAACATTCATTAGGTTGGACTTATGCCAAGCTGATGAAAACATTGGGCTATAAACTCTTGCCCTACTCGACTCAGATCGAAAACGATTCAGATTATGTTCGATACCAAAACACCTTAACTCATGAAATTCACCATGTGGTGACTGGATTTAGCTTTGATGATTGTGGTGAATTTGGGGTTCTTGCAGTTAGTAGTGTTCAGGTTGGCTATCCTGCGTTTGTGGCGATTAACTTGTTGGGGCTAGTTGCAGAGTTTTTCTTCACGGATGATGTTGATAAGGATAAATTGGTGTTTGACTACGAAGTCACCCGGTTAGGTGAACAAATGGGACATACAGCAAAGCCGTTGTTCCCCGTTAAATGGGATCAAGGTTTAGAGCGCTCCCTGGCAAAGTGGCGAGAAGAACTCGCAATCAAGCCAGTCACGGAAGGCAAATTTAGTTGGTATGCTCGCCCCGATCTGCAAGCAGCTATTGAATTACATGTCTAGTACGGCATATCCATTATTCAAATCTTGAATTTATCTGCACTTTCAAAAAAATGACATTAGAAGTGCGAAACCGTATTCAGTTCGAGAATGGAGTCCAGACTGCCTGTGATGCGATTGAAAAACACCTCAGCTGACTAGTATTCTCAACTAGTTTGCCTAATTCGTGCCGACTTACTTATGCCTAAAATTGTTGACCATGACCAATACCGCAAAGAACTACTCAGCAAGTGCTTTGACATATTTGCCCAAAAGGGCTATTCGGCGATTACGATGCGTGAAATTGCTCAAGGTACAGGCGTTTCGACTGGCACACTATATCACTACTTTTCCAGTAAAAAAGCTTTGTTTGAGCAATTAGTGGAAGAAATAAGTCAACAGGATGTATTGATAGCAACGGCTGAGTTACAAGGAGCGCAAACCCTACAAGAACGCATGGAAGCTTTCGGGAGATTCTTGGCTAAGAACGAGGATTATTTTATCAAGCAGACTTTGCTTTGGGTTGATTTTTCTCAGCATCAAGACTCAAAGGAAATGCGGACTAGTGGTGGTTTTAAACGTGCTATTAAGCAATACCAGCAGGCAGTATGTTATTTTTTAAACATTCACGATCCGGTGCTAATCTCCTTAGTGTTAAACCTAAGTAATGGTTTAATTCTCGATCAGCTATTGGAGAATGAATGTATTTCTATTACCGAACAATGTGCCCTATTTGGTAAAATATTGACAGCATATCTGGAGAAACAAATGTTGAAAATATAATCAATGGTTATATAATTTTGGCTGATTACAGCATTTGCGGCAGCTATGAGGTACATCTTCAAAAGATGAAAGCTATGATAGAAAAGGGGCAAGGAGAAAAAATATATTGCATAATAGGTGGAAGTGCTGTATCTTTAATTGAGATTTTCTCTTAACCAAGGTCTTGGGAACATCACACAATTCCAATTAGGGGTCTGTTTCATTAATTTTGTCCAGTTGTGAAGACTAGATCCCCGACAAATGAGGAAGTCGAGGATCTAACCAATCATCACAGCTTCTATTTAAGAGTTCCCAAAACAACCTCAGTTTCCACAATCTTGGGAGTTAAAAACCCCTTTGCATAAACACCGGGATTAACTTGAGCGATTTGAGTATACGACTGACGAACTTGAGCATTTACAGCCACTGTTTTCACATCGTACATTTGCATCGCCGCTTTGGGATATAACCCAATCCCCACAATCACTACAATAAAGCAAGCCGCGATAAATACTTCACGGGGACTAGCATCACGATATATAGCTTGATTTGGTAAAACGCAATCAGTACCAAAACATGCTGCTTCCTCGTCACCTGAACTTAACGGGCTGATATTTAAACTGTTAACGTCACAAATCAGTGCTTTGCCATTTCCGTAAAATACCTGTTTCAACAAATTCAACAGGTAAATCGGGGTGAGAATCACTCCCACAGCAGCTAAGAAAACTGTCACCGTACAGAAACTCGAACTATAGATATCGCTTGTCGTTATCCCCAGGAATACCGAGAGTTCCCCAGCAAAACCGCTCATACCAGGAAGTGCTAATGATGCCATTGCCCCAATTGTAAACAAAGCGAAGACCTTCGGCATTGCTTGCCCAATACCTAGGGCAAACGCACCTTAATGCACGAAAAATTAAAATTATTGACTACGTAATTTCCGCATAGAAGCCTCGAAGCTAAAAACTATAGTTAATATCTAGTTTTATAGAAATATTAATAATTAAATCAAATACTTAAAGACAAATTGATAAAATTGCATACAAGAGTACGAGGGTAAAAATGATTAAAACATTCAATGGTTCCGATATACGCAGCTCATTATCAAGAGCTAATCCGTCTTTTTGCGCCAACATGTAATTTTTTTGAGTTACACTGCTGGCGAGAAGAAGGGGAGGCATTATAGGATGCAGAGCATAAAATAGGTTCAAAGGGAAAGGGAATATTGCATAAAATAGACCAGCCTACTCATAATCCTGTTCACTTAGTTAGTGAACTTTCACCAATGATAATTGACGAATTACTAATCAAGCCTTTTGGCGTGTATGGACGAGTGAAGTGGTTTGGTTTATCTCTGGGAAAAGTTTCTGACTTGACTTTAAAAGAAAACATTGATAAGTCAATCATTCTTGAGTTATCACATTGGGGTAGTGAGATTCATATATTCAAAATGAGTGAGGAAGAGTTAGAAGAGGTGCAATTTATTTTTTCATATTTACGTGAGGAATATGTAAATTTACATGTCAGCAAGTTATAGCAACCGCCAAGGCGATTAGGGTATCAGGGCAAACACATTTAAATTCGCAGAAACTGGGTGCGGCGTAGTCGTACCTGCGCCGAAAGTGCGATAACTCCCATAAGGACTGTCGATGCTGCCCCGTCGAAGATGGTTGGCAAGGGCATTAGTAATTATTTTAACTTGTTTTTTTTGATTGCGTATTTATACTGAGAAGTCGTGCCTTTTTATTTTCAGATAAAGAAACTTATTATACAGCAATACAATCGGAATTTCCCTATTCTCCCTCCTCTATAGTTTGCTTTGGGAAATAAGGATTTAATTTTCTTTTTCATATATTTGTTGAAGTTAACCATAAAATCTTTGGTTTTTAACGACACAGTTGATAACTAACAGATTACATAAAATTATTACCGAAAAAGTTTATGCTGTAAAAATTAACCAATATTTAAAGAAATACTCAATTTTGTTATCATATATATTATACAATCGTCAGTCTTTTAAATAATTCACCTTATGGAAATAACTAGTACCGTGCGGTGGAAATAAGAATACCATTGTAGTGCGAGCAAGATGCTCGCACTACATAAAAATGGTATGGTTACTTGCGCCATGCTGTACTAAGTGGTAGTTGAAAATAAATGTTACATTTTGAAAATCCCAAACCATTGCAAATACTACACTCTGTTCACAATCGTCATGTGTAATTAATTTTCAATACCCACTTAGATTATCAGATAAAGGACAAATAACTATTCCTCAAGCTTTGCGGGATGTTAATGGTTGGAAAGATGGTCAAGAACTAATTGTCATTAATCTCGGTGATGGTATTCTTCTCAAACCTAATCACAAACAGTTCCCAGAAACTAAGTTAAATGACGTTGCAGGGTGTTTAAAATATCAAGGTAATTCTAAAAGTATTGAGGATATCGACGTAAATTTAATTTAAGTAAACATGAATATAATCGTCCAATTTGATTTTTTAAAAGGTACGTAGTACGTAGGGTGCGTTAGCGCTTCTCGTAACGCACCGTTCCGATCCCTTGGTGCGTTACACTACCGCTAACGCACCCTACATATACTTTGCTTTTTTCATAAATCAAACCGGAACCTTATATTTTTTGAAACTAATATATAGATTCTTGGGTTTACAATGACAGATATTGTTGGGTTACGCTATCGCTTCACTCAACCTACAATTACTACAATTATTTTGGAGGTATGAACCACAAAGGGCACGAAGGAAGAGAAGAGGGAATTATGTTAAATTTACCAAGGTAATTTACTTCCGTCCCATGAGAAAAATTGTCCGCTATCACTTGGTTGAAGTTGTCCAAGTACGTTTAATAGTTGAGTAGCTGTTTTATCGATAGAAAATAATTTTTCTGGGGAAACGTTTGCTTGAAATGGTTGTGATAGTCTTGTATCTGTGGTGCCGGGATGTAATGTGACGACGATATTTTTGGGGCAACTTCTGCCATATTCTATGGACACGTTCCGCATAAACATGTTTAATGCACTTTTTGAAGCACGATAACCATACCATCCACCAAGTTGATTATCGCCGATACTGCCGACTTTTGCGGAGATGGTCGCAAATATACTGCGTTGTTGATGTTTGAATAAGGGTAAAAGATGTTTTGCTAGGAGGACTCCACCGATACTGTTGACTTGGAAGTAACGAGTTAGATTTTCTAGGTTCACACTCCTTAAGCTTTTTTCGGGTTGCTGGATACTATCGTGTAAGAAACCGACGCAGTTGATAGCTAGGTGCAAGTTTTTAACTTCATTTTTAATTTTCTGACAGCAGTCGGTTATTTGTACTTCGTCGGTGATGTCCATCGACAAGCAAGTTAATTTGTCTGGGTGTGAGTTGGCAACTGCAAATAGTTTTTCTGCTGATTCTGGGTTACGGTATGTTGCATAAATTTTGGCAATCCTAGTGTCTTCGACCAGTTTTTGCACGAATCCTAGACCGATACCTTGACTTGCACCGACTATAAAGACGTTGGATGGGTTGATTTCGTCGAGAATATTTTCTGTCTTTCGATCGCAGGTTACCTGAAAAAGTGATATTTCTTTCACTTGGGTCATTTGTAAGCTTATCTGGAAGGTTCATGCTCCATATCGAAGTAAATTTTAGTAGTAAGGATGGTATTAAGC
>JANNFJ010000971.1:0-7828 GCA_031379725.1 Calothrix sp. OTE_75_metabat_31 | reverse complement strand
CTATGGGTGGGCGCGGCGGGTTTATTGACCCTTACGTATCTTGCTTTGATGTGTTTTTTTTCGTTGGGGTGGGGCGGGTTTATGTAGATGGTTGGTTTTCTTGATGATTGGTTGGTTAACCCGCCCTTACGTATCTTGTTTTGTTTGTTTCTTTTCTCCCTACTTCCTACTTCCTACACCCTCTTAATTATGTCTAGTCAAGTAAAATCAATCTCTGGTCGCGGTATTCCTTTAGTTGGTAATGATATTGATACTGACCGTATCATTCCTGCTCGCTTTTTACGTTGTGTCACTTTCGATGGACTTGGTGTCCATGCTTTTGAAGATGACCGGATTGGTCTTAATGGTCAGCATGTTTTTGACCAACCGCAGTATCAAGGTGCGAATATTTTGGTTGTCAATCGGAATTTTGGCTGCGGTTCGTCGCGGGAACATGCCCCGCAAGCTCTTGCGAAATGGGGCGTTAATGCCGTAGTTGGTGAAAGCTTTGCCGAAATATTTTTAGGAAATTGCCTAGCGATGGGTGTACCTTGTGTTACTACTGTTGCTGATACTGTGAAGCAACTCCAAGAAATGATTGCCGCAAATCCCCAGGTGTGTGTGACAGTAAATTTAGAAACGAATCTGGTGCAGTGCGGTGATTTTACTGGTAGCATCTCGATGGGTGAAGGTGCAAGAAATATGTTTGTTTCTGGTAGTTGGGACGCTTGCGGGCAGCTAGTAGGGCAAGCTGAACAAGTGAAAGCAACGGCAGCAAAGTTACCTTACATTAGTTGGGCTTAATTACTTGTAATGACATTGATAATTCGGCGTTGCCCAATTGAAGTATGAAATTAAAAATGGGGCAACCGCAAAACTCTTACTCTTTGCGCCTGGTGCGCGACGGCAGGTGCTACAACGGAGGGTAGACGCGCAGCGGCTTGTCATAAGTACCTCCGCAACGCACTGCCTCCTCTGCGCGAGATAAAATCGTACAGCCACTATTTTAATTTCCATGTCCGATAATGCAACCCAAGATTTGCAGCAAACTGCGATCGCATTCCTAGAACGAGATGAAATAATCCGCTCGCAAATTCTCCGAGAATATGGTATTGCTAGATACACATTTTTGTCAAAAATGCAACTAAATCAAGCAAATATTATTTGCGTGATGCGATATCTAGAAAATCCCAGTAAGCTTAAGTTTCCCAATTTGGTAGGTGCGGATTTATCAGGTTTGATTTTAGATGGAGTTACCTTGATTCGGGGTAATTTATCCCATGCCAACTTAAGCAATAGTAGCTTGGTGAATGCGGACTTGCTATTTGCTAATTTAACGGGGACTAATTTGCGACATGCCAATTTACAAGGTGCCACACTGAATGAAACAATTTGGCAAGATGCAATAGTTACAGGTTGTCGGCTTGATGGAAGTATTGGTTTGACTTCAACGCAATGTCAGGATTTACAGATGCGTGGTGCGGTATTTAGTTAATAGTCAGTTGCGATCGCGGTTCCCAACCTTTGTAAGCTATACCAAAGTAGAGGCGTAAGGCTCTTACCTTGGTGTAAAATTTCTGTACAGAGGCGCTTATTGAGAAATGCCATATATGAATCGCAAAAAGTTTAAAAGTATAAATTTTCTTTTCAAAACCTTGATTTTGGCAGCCTGCTTAACTCCAAGGAGTACCGTTGCCCAAACGCTGCCATTAACACCAAATTTGATTGGTTTTAATTCCGACGAAGGGGAAAAATTACTAATCGAAAGTAAATCGAGAGAAGATTTCTTTCCTCTAAGTATGCAGTTTGTCACCCAAGTGAATCAAGCTTATTGTGGTGTTGCCAGCATTGTCATGGTCTTGAATAGTTTGGGTATCGAAGCACCTGAATCAGCACAATACAAACCTTATCGCGTATTTACTCAAGAAAACTTTTTTAACAACAAAGCCACCCAACAAGTAATTTCAGCCGAAGTTGTTTCCCGTCAAGGAATGACGCTTGAGGAAATGGGGAGATTAATCAATAGTTATGGTGCAAAAGTCAAGGTTTTTCACGCTAGCAATTCAAATATAGATGAGTTTCGCAAGTTAGCGGCCCAAAATTTAAATCAAGAAGAAAATTTTGTTTTAGTTAATTACCTGCGTCGAGAAATCGGACAAGAAAAAGGCGGGCATATATCACCAATAGCCGCATATAATGCTCAAAGCGACCGATTTTTAATTCTTGATGTTTCCCGCTATAAATATCCGCCAATTTGGGTAAAAACGGCTGATTTATGGAAAGCGATGAATACACAAGATTCAACTTCTGGCAAGTCTCGCGGGTTTGTATTTGTAAGTCGATAGATTTTAATTTAGAATAAATATGAAAATGCATTTTTTAAGTCGCTGCACCCAAGCTAGTGTAACTGCACTATCTTTTATTGTTATTTCCTACAATCAAGTTGTATCAGCGGCTTTTATATCACCCCTACGTGCAAAGCAGGGAATGGTGGTATCGGCAAATCCGCTAGCAAGTGATGCGGGTTTATTGATGTTGCAAAAAGGTGGTAATGCAGTCGATGCAGCTGTGGCAACCACATTTGCAATATCGGTTGTGGAACCATTTGCAGCAGGAATTGGTGGAGGTGGCTTTTTGCTAACGCACTTTTCCCAGACCCAGAAAACTGAAGCGCTAGATTTCCGCGATAGGGCACCACTCAAAGCAACTCGAAATATGTATTTAGATGCACAAGGTAAAGTGCGTCCAGGTGCTAGTACAGACGGACATTTAGCAGTAGGTACACCCGGTACTGTAGCGGGGTTGTATGAAGTGCATCGGAAGTATGGTAAATTGCCTTGGGCAGAAGTTATTAAGCCGGCGATCGCACTGGCACAAAATGGCTTCAACCTCTCAACGGTAGTAACTCCGCGTTCTTTAGCAGCATACGAAGCACGAAAAAAAGTTATTCTCAATAACCCTGCTGCACGAGCAATTTTTACCCGTAATGGTGATTTTTATCAACCGGGAGAAAAGTTAGTCCAGCGTGATTTGGCATTGACGTTAACGGATATTTCTCAAAATCCTCAAAGCTTTTATACAGGTAGAATTGCCCAAGCCATCGCTGCAGATATGGCTAAAAATAATGGGATTATTACGCTGCAAGATTTAAAAGCATATAAGCCAATTTGGCGGACTCCAGTTTGCGGTAATTTCCGCAATAATCGTGTGTGTTCGATGCCACCCCCATCATCGGGAGGTGTCCATTTATTGCAAATGTTGAATATTATTGGTGACACCGATTTAAAATCAATGGGATGGCACAGTCCAGATACGCTGCATTTACTTGCTGAAAGTATGAAGATTGCTTACGCAGATAGGTCTTCACTTTTGGGCGACCCTGATTTTGTCAAAGTGCCTGTAGCGCAGTTAATTGACCCTGCATATGGAAAATTGCGCCGTCAGCAAATCGATATGCAACGGGCAAGGCCATCGGGTGAGGTGAAACCTGTTGAATTGAAAGATTTTTTTGGGTCGCGCAGAGGAGGACACTTGCGTGCGGGGGTTCCCCCCGTTGAGCAATGTGTCCGTCGCGCAAAGGCGCAGAGAGGAAGAGTTGTAAGTAATTTGAGAGTAGGGGGGAAGTATGAATCGATGGAAACTAGTCATATCAATGTTATTGATGGTCAACGCAATGCTGTCAGTCTGACTTTTACGGTAAATACAGGCTTTGGGGCGGGGGTTGTCGCTGCGGGTACGGGGATTCTTCTTAATAATGAAATGGACGATTTCGCAGTTGCACCGGGAGTAGCTAATGCATTTGGGTTAGTTGGTAACGAAGCTAATGCGATCGCACCCCGCAAAACTCCTCTATCGAGCATGACTCCCACTATTATTACTGAAAATGGACGGCTTCGTATGGTAGTTGGCGCACCTGGGGGAGGAACGATTATTACTCAAGTATTACAATTGGTTCTTAACGTACTTGAGTACAACATGGATGCAGGTGCAGCTGTGTCTGCGTCGCACATTCACCATCAATGGCTTCCCGACGAGTTGCGCGTCGAACCCTATGGTTTAGATATAATGACAATCCAGGAACTTCGCCGACGCGGGCAAAATATCAAAGAAATCCCACCTTGGGGAAACGCAAACGTTATCATCGTCAAACCCGATAATACCCTCGAAGGTGCAGCCGACCCACGCGGGGAAGGGGCAGCTAGGGGGGTGTAGGAGAAGCAGCCTCGTAGGATAGGCATCCTGCCTGTCGTTACCTATACTATAAAATCTATTGTCATTAATTTTGGTGGGTAATTGTAGTGCGAGCATCTTGCTCGCTTTTATACAGCATCTTGCTCGCTTTTATACAGCATCCTGCTCGCTTTTATACAGCATCCTGCTCGCTTTTCCAGAGCATCTTGCTCGCTTTTCCAGAGCATCTTGCTCGCACACTAGATGAAAGCTCGCAAGATGCTCGCACTACTGTTTGTTCCCTATCTCCCCAAATTACTCGGTACTACAATCCAACCTGCTTTCAATAACTTCTGAAAAGTTGCTAATCCTTTAGAAGCCCCTGGTATTTTATGGTCGGGTGCTACAAATTGTGGAAACGCTGTATATGGTTGCCATCCTTCGTAAGGGGCTGTCTGTAAATGCAATATTTTTTCTCCGTCATCGCCGAATTGCCCAGACTTCGATAACCAACACATACGTTTTTGCATGAAAAACTCCTTGATTTGGGATTTGACCCATATTGACGAACTTTTGTCAACAACCTTACCTGTATGGGTATTTGAGTTGTCAAAATAAGACCCGAACGAGACATGACGTTGAGCGATGTATGGAAATTTTCATACTGCGATCGCTTTGAGCGTGCCGGAGGCATATCGCAGGTTATCTGCTTTGAATGATTTAATTGAAGATAATTTTTGATGAATAAATTAAAAAACCACAGATATTACTGTCATGTCGATATTGAAGCACCTGTATGCATCACATGTTATCTGTGGTTTTTCGGTTCGTGTGTGATTAGAGTTACGATTTTGGAATTTGTGACTATTTTTATCTGTGCAACTACCCAAAACCTCATGATTTATGGGATATACAGCTTATCACCAACAATTGTGCGAATTTCGGCAACAGTACTGCTGTAGGCAAAATCAGATAAAGCGGGCTGTGAATTTTCGAGATTAACTGGTCGTTCTAAATCAATCCAGGATTTGCAACCACCGTATTCGCTACGATAGGGAATTTCTTGAGGCTGGTGTAAATTGTATGTGCGTAGTAGCAACAAGTATATAGGTTGTCGCGGTTTCCATTTCAATCGGTCGCAAATAAAATGCTCGTTCCAAATGTGAAATGGCAATAACTCGTTGACTATATTCTCATCGCTGACAGGTAGAATATCGGTTATTTTTGCCCAACTACTAATCCGTACCGTTTCGGGATGCCAACCTGATGTCACGGAATTCACGTCCGCAGTATATTCAGGCTTGAGCAAAAAAGCCTGTTGATGTTCGTAAGTTGGATATAGCAAAACTTCGTCATGGGCAACTTGAAAGCGTCCCCTGCATTCGTGAATGCCACCTTTACGCAGAAGCATAATTATTTTACCTGCTTCTAAGGCTTGTACGGCAGTTGCCCATTCTTTAAGTGCGTGAAAATTAGTACTAATCAGTTGTTGCATTTCCTCATCTACTAAAACTCTGATTTTTATTAAACACGAAGCTAGGTAAACTGGAACACTATCTAGAGAAATGCATTTGTAGGGAATATGGAAAAAAGACGTTTAGGAACATCCGATGTACAAATTACCCTTATCCTCATGGGAACTTGGCAAGCTGGGAAACGACAATGGGTCGGAATCGAGGATGCGGATTCGATTAAAGCTATCCGTGCAGCTTTTGAAGCGGGTATTACTACTATCGACACCGCAGAAGTTTACGGTGGGGGACATTCTGAGCAAATTGTTGCCGAGGCTTTAAGTGATGTCCGGAGTCAGGTAGAATATGCAACTAAGGTATTTGCAAATCACCTTAAGTATAACCAAGTTATAGAAGCTTGCGAAAATTCACTTAAAAATCTCAAAACCGATTACATCGATTTATATCAGATTCATTGGCCCGCAGGCTCGTTTAATTCGGAGAAAGTACCTATTGAAGAGACAATGCGTGCCTTGAATGAATTGAAGTCCCAGGGGAAAATTCGGGCAATCGGTGTATCCAATTTTTCTGGTAAACAACTCGAAGAAGCTAGCCAGTATGGACGTATTGATAGTTTGCAACCGCCTTATTCTTTATTTTGGCGGTATGTTGAAACCGATGCAATGCCTTATTGTATCGAAAAGCAAATATCAATCATTGCTTACTCACCCCTTGCCCAAGGATTGCTAACAGGAAAATTTGCCCCTGGACACAAATTTGACTCGGATGATAACCGTGCTAAAAACAAATTATTCCAAGGTGAGAACTTTGAACATGCCCATCAAGCTTTAGATAAATTGCGTCCTATCGCCGAGAGTCATAATTGTACATTGGCACAACTTGCGATCGCATGGCTAATTTGCCAACCTCGTAGCAACGCAATCGTTGGGGCACGTAATGGAGAACAAGTAATAGCAAATGCTCAAGCTGCATCAGTCCAACTTAGCGCTGAAGAACTCGAACACATCGACTCAATCGGTCGCATTGTCACCGACCATCTTGATAGTAACCCGCTAATGTGGAACTGGAACTAACAAGCGAGTAGGGAGTAGGGATTAGGTAGGGATATGAGGATTTGAGAAGATTCTTTTTCCCTATAATTATGCGTTGTCCGAAAGCCTTTGTAGGGGCGCAAGGCATTGCGCCCTCACATCATTTTTGGAGATGTCTAATCCTTACTCCCCTAATTATTAAGTTAGATTAAGAACAGGTTCCAACTACAAATCCGGCTGATATATTAATAGATAGGACACGAAAAAAGCATACAACCAAACCAAACCCAAAGGGCAATTGACTCGTGTTTCCCGTCTATAGCCCAAGCAAACGACAGCATAATCAAAAAGTGGCAAAGCTTTCATTAATTTCTAGGAAACAAATGGCAGCGAACCAAATCCCGACGCGGAAGAATGCAGAATATGCTGACGAATGTTAGTTCATAAGTCCACCCTATTTGTTGACCATTTCTCTTTAGTTAAAACAGAAAATTAGCTTGATTGATTTTTACTCTCCATAGCCTGGTCATCGTTGACCAGGCTTAGTCGTGTCTAGTTAGTTTTATGACTTGATGGCAAAATTATTTGTCTTACACCTCAATTGACAAAACCCAATCTTTCAAAAGCGAATTAACTTGGTCAGGTACTTCATCATGGGGACAGTGACCAGCTTTAAGAAAATACTCACTTAATTGCGGATAGTACTTGCGAAACTGTTTCGACCTTTCTCTAGAATTCATCCAGGGGTCAGCTTCTCCCCACAAAATCAACAATGGACAAGTTAATTGCTTTAATAAAACATTAACTTTTTCACCTTGGGGTGTACTAAACAATGACGAAAAAACATCAAATGCACCTTCATCGCAGGAAGGACGATAAATATCTTCCACTAATTGGTCGCTAATTGCGCTTTTATCGAGGTATACTTTTTCTAAAGTTTGGCGAATTACCCAACGCTGACGCATATATTGAAATAACAGAAACTGCGATACAGGCTGTTGAAAAACAAATTTAGCAACATCACCAAATATCTTTTGCAAGCTGTTTTGTTGAGGTTGCTTGTCCGGTTTAATTTCGCTTTGTAATGCTTCGGGTTCAGCAGAGTCATCATTCTCGCTAAAGGGTCCAGCACTATTTAATAATACTAACCCGGCTGCGGCATCGGGACGTTGTGCA
>JANNFJ010001180.1:0-2126 GCA_031379725.1 Calothrix sp. OTE_75_metabat_31 | reverse complement strand
GGCTACGTGCCGCAAGACGTTTTTTTGTTTTCAAATTCCATACGAGAATTTTATTAAAGCTAATACTAGCAAGAGTATTACTATCTGGAGTAATCGGAACACCATAAACCCAACTATTGTGGCCAGATAAAGAAGCTATACATTCCCAAGAATCACATTGGTTCATATTATTAAGTATGCTTTTTAAAGCAAATATAACAATATTAAAGTGTAATACAAAAATACTAATAGTACAAGCCTGAGTAGAAAGATACTCTTAAGTGGGTGTGTTCGCAAAAAAAGCGATCGCACTACAAAGACAAACCTTACCTATCTACCTTTTTTACCCTGGGTTAGCAATTTCATTATTTATGTATCTTCTTCATTTTCAACTCCGTGTTGTTCATACTCTGTAATAATACTTTTAATGTCATTAGCTGCAATGTCGGCTTGCTCAGATTTAGTATAAATAGTTAACAAAATTATACCCGTTACTATTTTCACGTAATAAATGAGACGATAGCCACCACTTTTACCTTTCTGAATGTCGCTATTTTTAACTCGCAGTTTAAAAACTTCATAATCAATTCCAGATATGCGATCGCCAAGCAATTCTCCCTGTTGAAGTTGTACGATTATAGGTTGTATATCATTACGAATGCTGCGATATTTCTTAGCGAGAGTGCGTAAATTTTTGTTGAATGTCGGTGCAGCTTCAATTTGAACAAATGGTTGCTCAGACATCGTCAATGCCTTCCCAAATTTGGGTAATAGGAATGGTTTGTCCTGTCATAGCTTCATGCCAAGCTTGACGAAAATCTTTTTTAATTTCTTCCTTCGATTTATCACTTCCATCTATTTCTACTTCTTCTGAGATAAGAACAATTACCTCCACACGAGCATTTTTATCCGTGACTAAAGGATAATCTAAAGTAAGTTGCCCGTGTTCATCAATAGTTGCCATTACTTTAATTGCTTTCATTCGTTCTCCAAATCTACAGCCTATTTTACCTCAAACCTCTTACCCTTTGCGCCTCTGCGCCTCTGCGCGAGATAAAATCATATCTCCCCCTTCACCCCATAATACTATCTTTCTTACATCCGTTGTCGCTTTATCAATTGGCCAAATAAACCCGACTGATTAGCCAACTCGTCAAAACTTCCCTGTTGTACCAAACGACCATTTTGCAACACATAAATTCGGTCAGCATTACGAATTGTACTCAATCTATGTGCCACAACAATCCGAGTCACATTCAACTTTTCTAAACTTTCACTAACTATCGCTTGCGTCTTATTATCTAACGCACTCGTTGCTTCATCAAAAAGCAAAATTCGCGGACGTAAAGCTAAGGCACGGGCAATTAATAACCGCTGTCTTTGCCCACCCGACAAATTAGTACCACCTTCACTAACTACCGTATGCATTCCCATCGGCATTGCAGTAATATCTTCAGCCAAACCCGACATTTTTGCAGCTTCCCAAGCTTCATCCATCGTTAAAATTGCACCACTCGAAATATTCTCAAAAATCGATGCCGACATTAACCGACTGCCTTGCAAAACCACACCCAATTGCCGACGAACTGCATTTACATCCAACCCAGCTAATTCCTGTCCGTCATAGCAAATACTACCCGATTCCGGCTGGTCAAATCCCAGCAGCAACCGAAAAAGCGTTGATTTCCCACTTCCCGAAGGCCCGACAAAAGCGATAAATTCCCCCGGTTCTGCTCGCAAGCTGACATCATCCAATGTCAACGGGCCGTCATCACGATAGCGGAATATGGCATTTTTGACCTCGACTCGTCCCGATAATCGACCAGGGTCAGATTTATTGATATCAACTTCGGGGACAGCTTTGAGTATCGGTTGGGCACGTTCCCACAGTGGCAAAGCTTCGAGAATATCTACTACTGTAGTACTGAGACTGGTTGCACCGCTGATAAATGTACCAAATGCGGCATTGAATGCCAGAAAAGTACCCGTTGAAATGCCACCATTTGTTTGCGACATCAATAGATTTGTGGCAAATCCAAATAGTACCGCAGGGGTTAATACCGATAAAATACTATTTATCAACACTAAGTTATCGTCGATACTTTGAGCATCCATCGTTAAGTGTAATTGCTGATGGTATTGTTTTC
>JANNFJ010001130.1:0-5573 GCA_031379725.1 Calothrix sp. OTE_75_metabat_31 | reverse complement strand
CTCCATGTCATTAATTCTGATGGGTAGTGCATAGGCAAAGCCAGTCCGCAGGGCTTACATCTTGCTCGCTTTGTATAGTATGCGAGCATCTTGCTCGCGTATTATATTAAAGCGAGCAAGATGTAAGCCCAAAGGGCACGCTACGCGAACGCACTACGGAATATTTTTGAACCCCTCAAAACTTATGACATGGAGTACTAGACTGAACATTAAAATTTTATTTATCTTAAAGAAATAGCTTGCGGACGAGTTTCTAATTGTTCAGTCGCAATTAAAACTTCTTGCCGTGCCCATTTATCGGCTGCCAAAATATCATCTAAAGAAGGATTTGAACGGTTATTCGGTGAAAAGTTCGTGCATACCGTTTCAATAATTCGAGGAATATCCAAAAACTTGATTTTCTCATCTAAAAATAAAGCTACAACTTGTTCATTTGCTGCATTTAATACCGCCGGCATCGAACCGCCGGCACGACCTGCTGCATATGCTAATTTCATACAAGGATATTTATCATGGTCGGGTGCCTTAAAAGTTAGATTTCCCGCTTTAACTAAATCAAGCCGTTCCCAATCTGTATAAATTCGTTCGGGGTAAGACATTGCATACAACAGTGGTAAACGCATGTCAGCCCAGCCCAACTGTGCCAATACCGAAGTATCCTGAACTTCGATCAGCGAATGAATAATACTCTGTGGGTGGATAACTATTTCGATATTATCGTAGTCCATCCCAAATAAATAATGTGCCTCAATCACTTCTAAACCCTTATTCATCAAGGTTGCAGAGTCAACAGTGATTTTGCGACCCATCGACCAATTGGGGTGTTTCAGAGCATCAGCAACCGTCACATCAGCCAATTTTTCAACATCCCAGTCGCGGAAAGCACCACCTGAAGCTGTCAAAATTATCTTGCGTAACCCACCCTTCGGTATACCTTGTAAGCATTGAAAAATCGCGGAATGTTCGGAATCTGCTGGTAATAATTTAACGCCATACTCTTCAACCAATGGTAAAACCACCGGGGCACCAGCGATGAGAGTTTCCTTATTCGCAAGCGCAATATTTTTACCAGCTTTAATTGCTGCAATGGTTGGTAGCAAACCCGCACAGCCAACAATACCTGTAACTACAGTTTCCGCACCCTCATAGCGAGCAACCTCGATAATACCCTCTTCCCCAGCGAGTAATATAGGTTGGGGATTGAGGTCTGCGATCGCATCCTTAAGTATAGACAATTTGTCTTCAGCACAAATTGCCACAATACTCGGTCTAAACTGTCGAATCTGCGCTGCCAGCAATTCCACATTATTTCCGGCAGCCAATCCCACAACCCGAAACTGGTCAGGATACTGCTGGACAATATCTAAAGTCTGGGTTCCAATGGAGCCTGTAGAGCCAAGAAGAGTTATCGTTTTCACAATTTTTTTAGCTTTGACGGACACTCTTACTATAAATTGCAAAGGGTGCCAACATTTGCTGCTGTTATTTTTGCCTCATCATCCAAACTAAAAAACCTAAAATTTGCTCAACTGGTGGAATCGGATAATCCATCAAATCCAAAGTTAATATATTCCCTTCAAGTTTCAAAAATCGCCATTGAGTACCAGTACTAACAGTTCCATAAGTTGCTGGAATCGCTAACTGTTTATTTTGGTTAAACTTTTGAGCCGCAACCATTGTTGCAGCACATTGCCCCAATCCGCTCTTAATATTTTCTTGCTTCGCTTCCACAATAACTACAACAGGTGCTTCAACTTCGATTTGTTCCGCCGATTGGCTAATTAAAAAATCGCAGTATCCATTTAGTCCAACACTTATATCGACATCAAACTTTTCACCTGAAAAAACACTAATTTTTCGCTCTAAAATCTCGCGTACTTCGAGCAAAATTGGATTAATAATCCCTTCTGAACGTGCTTTTTCATTTCCTGTTGCAGTTGCCCAAGGCAAAGAACGCTCTAGCTGCTTTTCTAACAAGCTACTTGGCTGACAAAGTTCCACCTCTGGAAAGAAGCGCACTCCCTCAACTACTGTCAACCCAAAATCTTGCTTGACTTTGCTCCAAGTAAACTCGTTGTATGCCATATTTGGTGGAAGTTACTTTGCTATTTCACATAGCATCGCAGCCATGTATCATACAAGTACATTAACAGAACTTAACAATGGTAGAACCTCCAATCAAGAAAGCTGACCGTCAGCAACAACCTGTGGCTGACAGCGAACCTCAAACACCGCCACCAAGTCCATCTCCAAGCGCAAGTTTTGAGCGTCCAATTAAGGCTAGTGAGAGAGAATTAAAGTCCGTAGACAAAGATTCAGAACCAGATAGAAACTCGAATCGAGACAAAAACTCGAATCGAGATAGAAACTCAGACCGAGATAGAAACTCAGGCAGAGGCAAAAAATCCTTTGGGGATGAATCCAAGCCACCAGCTAGTCTCGCATTAGCACGCGGTCCTAAACCCGCGAAACCTCAACCTAAACCTGAACCCGAACCTGAAGGAGAAAGCGAATCCGAAGCGACTTCTGAAGAATCTCAAGAATCTTAGGATTATTGATAAAATGAGTGCAATATTTTAAAAATGTAGGGTGCGTTAGGACAAATGTCCATAACACACCCTACTAATTTGTATTGTATATTTAATGATTTACAGGTAAAACCGATGTTTGGACTCGGATGGACAGAAATTGCAGTAATAGGTGTAGTCGCCGTACTAGTTTTTGGACCGAAAAAAATTCCCGAACTAGGTAGCGCACTAGGTAAAACCTTGCGAGGTTTTAAGGATGAATTAAGCAAATCTGGAGAAGAAACCAGTCCAGAAGAGGAAAAGAAACAGGAATAGTCAGTGGTCGGTGGTTAGTAGTCAGTGGTCAGTGGTTAATGGTCAGTGGTTAGTAGTCAGTGGTTAATGGTCAGTGGTTAGTAGTCAGTGGTCATTGGTCGGTGGTTAGTAGTCAGTAGTTAGTAGTCAGTGGTGAGTGACTGGTTTGATCCACCTCACAATCAACACATCTAACAGACAACTGACAACTGACAACTGACTATAGGCGATTTACAACCGAGGGTTTAATAACTCCAGTTTGTTGTGAAGAATCACTTAGGGCTGTGGGTTGACTCTGTTGTAATTCTTCTTTGACGATACCGCGAGCGTTAATTAGCTTGATGGCACGGCTGACGCTTTCGGGTAAAATAACTACCAAGCTGTTAGCTGGTGCTGCATCGAGGGTTTTATTAATCGCTGTGGTTTCGTCTAGAGTCGTCTCAAACTTGAAATTTGGATTAACTTGCTTAATACCTTGGGCAATTAATTCCGCAGCCGAACCCCTAGCACGTCCTCGCGTATCGTCATCTTCTTTGATAATAATACGGTTAAAAATGCCCGCCGATAATTTACCCAACGTGACAAAATCCTCGTCGCGTCTATCCCCAGGACCGCCAATAACCCCAATGCGATCGCCTGTAGTCCAATTTTTCACAAACGACCCTAAAGCTTCGTAACTGTGGGGGTTGTGGGCATAATCGATTAGGGCATGATAGTTACCCAAGTTAAACAAATTCATCCTTCCTGGTGTTTGACTCACCGAGGCGCGGAAGGTCGTTAAACCGGCGCGAATTTGTTCAATCGTGACATTTTGCACAAACGCTGCTAGTGCGGCTGCCAGCGCATTCGCAATCATAAAAGGCGCACGTCCACCCATTGTTAACGGGATGTTTTCCACCTTTTCGATGCGGTGCGTCCAGTCACCTTTCAAAATCGAAATGTAACCGTTTTCAAACAAAGCCGCAACACCACCTTTCTGGATGTGGTCGCGTACCTTCTGTGAATCGGGATTCATCGTAAAGTAGGCAATATTTGCTTTAGTTTTCTCTGCCATTGCCACCACGCGGGGGTCATCGGCATTAAGTACTGCATAACCATCAGGATATATCGCTTCAGCAACTACACTTTTCAGGTGGGCTAGCTGGTCGATAGTGTCAATATCGCCTAATCCCAAATGATCGGCGGCAACATTTAAGACAATACCTACATTTGAAGATTCAAACGCCAAGCCCGACCGGAGAATGCCGCCGCGTGCTGTCTCCAACACCGCAACTTGTACAGTCGGGTCTTGCAGAATCAACTGGGCGCTTTGCGGCCCCGTGTTGTCGCCTGCTTCGACTAAGTAATCACCGATATAGGTTCCATCGGTTGTGGTATAACCGATTACCTTACTAGTCTGTCTAAAAATGTGTGCTAACAAACGGGTAGTTGTTGTTTTCCCATTAGTACCAGTAACGCTGAGAATAGGGACGCGACTAGCTTGTTCGTTCTTGAACAGCATATCGACAACCGCCCCGGCGACGTTGCGCGAAGTCCCGTGGCTAGGGGCAATATGCATCCGGAAACCCGGTGCGGCATTGACTTCGACAATCACGGCATCAGTTTCGCGCAAGGGACGACTGATATCGGTTGTGACGATATCCATACCAGCAATATCCAACCCGATAATTTTGACAACGCGCTGCGCTATCCAGATATTTTCGGGGTGAATTTCATCAGTCCGGTCTACGGCGATACCACCCGTACTTAAGTTAGCAGTTGCTCGTAAATAACAAATTTGGTCTTTGGATAAGACGCTATTAAGGTTAAGACCTTGCCGTTCGAGCAATTGGTAGCTGGTGCGGTCTAATTCAATTTTAGTAAGAACTTTATCGTGCCCGTCGCCACGATTGGGGTCTTGGTTTGTTTCTTCGATCAGTTCGGCAATGGTAGACCTGCCATTACCAACGACGTGTGCCGGAACCCGTTCAGCAACGGCGACAACTTTACCATCTACGACTAATACGCGATGGTCGCGTCCGACGTAATATCTTTCAACAATTACAGCACGCGAAACCTGTCTCGCTGCGTCGTATGCGGCTTCAGCTTCTGGCCAAGTCCGGATATCGATAGTAATACCGCGTCCGTGATTCCCGTCTAAGGGCTTAATCACGATTGGATAACCACCAACTCCCTCAATCGCTTCTTCCAAATCGTCGAGGAAATTAATCGTCGTGCCTTTAGGGACTGGAATTCCGGCTTCTGCCAAGATACGTTTAGTGGCTTCTTTATCGCAAGCTAGTTCTACTCCCAGGATGCCAGTATTGTTGGTCATGGTTGCCTGGATGCGCTTTTGGCTAGCACCGTAACCGAGTTGAATCAAGAAACGCGAACTCAGTGCCATCCAAGGAATACCTTTTTTTTCGGCTTCCTTGACAATTGCCTCGGTTGACGGGCCTAAAGCAGAATCGCGGCAGAAGTCGCGCAAGTCTTGGATATCTTGCTCTAATTCGGCTTTGGGGTAGCGACCCCGGTCGATAATGCTTTGGCATAACCGTACAGCAGCGCGTCCGGCATAGCGTCCGGCTTCCTCATTTTCTTGGTACTCGAATACTACCTGGTAGACTCCAGGGGTATTTGTTTCGCGGGTGCGCCCAAAGGCAGCTTGCATCCCAGCTAGTTCTTGAAGTTCTAATGCCACATGCTCGATGATGTGACCCATCATCGTGCCTTCACGGACTCGCATTAAAAAACCACCACGTCAGCCAGGCG
>JANNFJ010001127.1:0-4516 GCA_031379725.1 Calothrix sp. OTE_75_metabat_31 | reverse complement strand
CATGAACTGGGAAGATGTAGCAGAAAATGAAGCAGATGCTAATAGAGATTTGAGCGAAGCACCTCCTCCTATTAAGTTTTATGGACGTACTCAACAATTAGCTGAACTTCAGCAATGGCTTATCCAAAAAGGTTGTCGATTAGTCCTTATTCACGGAATGGGGGGAGTTGGAAAAAGCGCCTTAGTTCGCCATTTAGTAGATAGAGTTGCTGACAAATATAATCGTTTAATTTGGCTTTCTCTAGAATCAGCACCGCCATTTAACGAGATATTGAACAGACTGGTGCAATTTTTATCTAAAGGTGAACAAGAAGAAGGCGATATTTCCCAACTAATGCAGTATTTACATCAGCAAAAATGTTTAATAGTGCTGGATGCTTGGGAGGAAATTATGGACAATCATAGCGAAGATTATACAAAGTATAATGTATTTGTAGAGAGAGTTGCTAGAGAATCCCACAAAAGCTCTTTATTATTACTTAGTAGAAGAAAACCTGACAATATTGCAATATTAGAAGGAAAATTTGTTTGCTGCAAAAATCTGCCAAATCTCAGCGAAGAAGATGTAAAAGAATTTTTAAGTGCAGAAGGTCTGTTTGGTACAGATATTGAACTAGACAAATTTAGTGCGCGTTATAACAATCCGTGGATACTTAAGAGAATTATACAAAGTAGTCATAATGTATTTAATGGTGATATATCATCATTTATAAATAATGATGAATTTACAATTGTTTTTGATGAATTAACCACTGATTTTTTAAATCAGCAATTCAAAAAGCTTTCACAAGCAGAAATAAATCTGATCTATTGGGTAGGTATCAGACGCAATACAGCCTTGTGGAATCAGTTAGTGCAAGATAGTAAGCAATTTATAACTTATCAGCAGCTATTTGAGACTATAAATAATTTAATTGTCAGGCATTCTTTAATGTCTAAAAATACAGAAGAAATTTCAGTAATTTATATATTAGAACCAATTATTTTAAAATATAGTAACGAGCAATTCATCGCAGAGAATAAGGAACAGATTATCCAAATAATTAGAAATGGGATTATTAATGGTTGTGAACTATTTATTACTCATGCTTTCATTACAGGATACCCAAAAGATGAAGAACTCAATCAGGAACAAATGAGGCGGATTGTTAAACCCATTAAAAAACTGCTATTGGATGATTTTCGTAGTCAGCAGCAACTTGAAAATCAACTTAAAAAAGTTTTGTCACTATTGGAAGATAAAGGATTGTCTCAAGGATATGCCTACCAAAATATTTCACATTTGATTTCGGCTGGCAAAGAAATTTAGCTAAGTGGCTAGGCATTACTGGAAGGTAGTAGCTTAACTGAACTTTTCTCTGAGCGTTAAATGAACTTTTCTTTGAACTATTCTCTGAGCCAAAACTGAGGTTTGAACTCATATTTACTTTCATGCTAAACCTTTAATTGTAGTTCAGCAGATAATTACAGTTTTCTGCAATTAGGCGATCGCATTTGTGCATTCTCCAGGTATCAAAACTGCACGCAAATAAGGGGTAAATATAGCATGGCTGACACCAGGGGCAACAGCCGCGAACGCACACCGCCTGTCGGTGGAAGGATAATATTGCCGTTTTGGCATGTGAGTTAAAGGGATGCATGTGACTTAAAGCAAAAGATTGCCGTTTTTTAAGGATAAGTTTGCCGGATTACCCGTTGGAATGCTTATTGTTCCGTAGGTGCGATCGCCTGTTTCCCGTCAAAATTTGTAGTTTAAATAAAAAAGCTTGTAACTCCAAGGGTTTGGCAAGCTTATGCTTTAAATGCGGCAAAGAATTCCTTTAAGTCACAGCAAAATTTTGGGACTCACGCATAGCTTTATGCTGCCATTTTGCGTACTAGGACAAGTTATGCTGACAATCACTTAACGCAATAATAAGGGTTTCAGCCATTTAAATACTTGCTTATGCTTCCATACCCTGACAAGTTTTGGGTCTGGTCACACCTTGCTGGGTGAGGATTGCACAAGTATGTGAAAAATAAGGCAGCAAAATTTTTCCCTCATTACTACCGTTATTTAGTCGTATATAAATCAACTTTTGATGCACTAAAAAGCTGACTAGATAAGCATTTGAAGCTATCTTGCCCCTAATATCAGCCATGCTATATCTACCCCTAAAAGTTAATTTAAAGATTGAATTTCTAAAGTTAATAACAGATTATACAAATGGAATAAGGCAATTTAAATATGCGTAATAAAACCATATTACTTGTGACAATTTTTAGTTCACTAGTTCTTATCCTTTGGTTGAACTATTTCAATAACCTGAATGGAGCAGTAATTACTAGTCTCATAGGAACACTGTTTCTATTACTGACTCTATTGCCTAAAAACCTGATTCGTATTAAACGCTTATCTAGGAGCCAAAGGCTTAAGAACCTAGCTCAATACCGTAAGGAGTTTGGTATTTCAGCAGGAATATGGTTTGTTATCCATTCCATTCTGAGTGTTAAAAGATATTTTGATCCAAAAATCTCTCTGATTTTTCAGTTGACAAGCAAAGAAAGTATTCTAGGTTTTATTTCACTGATCATCTTTGTATTACTTCTCATTACTTCTAATAACTGGAGCCAGAGAGTATTGAAAAAAAACTGGAAACTACTCCATTCTCTAGTTTGGTTAGTCCTTCCACTAATAATGGTTCACGCTGCCTTAGCTTCTTTATATCATGAGAAAGAATTTTCGCTTCCTCCCGTAATAATTTATGGAGTACTAATAGGATTTGTCGTTATGGAATATTTTTTACTTCGTAGGCAAAATCAAAAAAATTACTGGGGACATATCATTCCAGTTGCAATAGGGATTCTCATAGCTGCAATAGTAACATTTGGCGACATATCATTCCGGTTGTAATAAAAATTGAACTTAATTTTTAAATCCGTCTGTAGGGGAGCAACGCGATTTTATGAGGTTAGGTAAAAAATGAGCGACAAACAGATTATTACATTTTCAGAAAAGTCAATTACTACGCAATGAAACTTAATGAATTATAAAATTAAGTTATTTAAATTAAAATTGACAACTAGTTGCTAACACCCATCTCCTTTAAGCCAGAACCGCACAGAATTCCTGCGAAGTTGAGGCTCGCAGAATATCTGATTTCACAGGGTTTTTTAGGTTAAGTAAGAAACGGGAGAAAGTTTTTTATTAATGGCGTTTTTGCTGTAAGAATTCTTGTCTTCTACTTGACTTTGTAAGTGGATTTGCGAAGATATAGTATGCTGGGCTAAAAATTGGTAGAAAGAGTAATAAAGTTGGGTTGGGTTGAGTTAGACATAATGCATTTTTGGTAAAAGTCTGGTAACTTGACCATCTCATCTAAAATTGATCTTTTTATTAAATTTCTTGATTCTGCCGGGTTTCAGACTTCTGTCAGGCAGTCAGGGTCATTCCCTCTTATACTTATATTCACATCTGACCTTCAATAACTCCTTCAGCTTCATTAACCAAACAGCGTAATTTATCCAAAGTTGCTGACTCAACATTTTCCCATAACCCCCGTTGATTAGCTTCTAATAATCTTTCTGCCATATCTCGCAAAACCCAAGGATTCTTTTCTTGAATAAACTCCTGGACTTTTGCATCAAATAAATAAGCATCGGCAATTCCCTGATACATAAAATCAGCAACGCAGTTTGCTGTAGCATCAAAAGCAAATAGATAATCTAAAGTAGCTGACATTTCAAAAGCACCCTTATAACCGTGACGCATTGCACCGGCAATCCATTTAGGATTAATAACTCTGGAACGATAAACACGGGTAATTTCTTCATTTAACTTGCGAATTTTGGGATTTTGAGTTTGGGAGTTATCACCAAAGTAAGTTTCGGGTATCTTCTTCGATATCGATTTGACCGCAGCAGTCAAACCACCTTGAAACTGATAGTAGTCGTCGGAATCTAAAATATCGTGTTCTCGATTATCTTGATTTTGTAAAACAATCTGCATATTACCCAACCGCTGACTAAAAGCTTCAGGTGCAGAAGTACCCGTATTTGAACGAGTATAAGCATAAGCACTCCAATTAATATAAGCACGAGCTAAATCTTCTTGACTTTCCCAATTTTGCGATTCAATCAAACCTTGTAAACCAGCACCATAAGCACCAGGTTTAGAACCGAAAACTCGATATGAAGCACGTTGAGTTGCTTCTTCTGTAGTTAAACCCTGACGAAGCCAAATTTCGCTTTCACTTTTGACCTTTGCAGCTAGAGGATTTTGTTCTTCACTTTCATCCAAGCTTGCGATCGCATTCACAGCACTATCAAATAAATCAATCAAATTGGGGAAAGCATCACGGAAAAAACCCGATATTCGTAAAGTGACATCAACACGGGGACGACCCAAAATCGAAACGGGTAAAATTTCAAAATCAACAACCCTCCTGGAAACACCATCCCAAACAGGTTTAACACCAAGTAAAGCTAAAGCTTCGGCAATATCATCACCACCCGTCCGCATCGTCGAAGTACCCCA
>JANNFJ010001107.1:0-9339 GCA_031379725.1 Calothrix sp. OTE_75_metabat_31 | reverse complement strand
TAAAGCACCAGCAACTTCTTCGGCAACACTCAAATTCAAAGCTTGCTGGTAGGTCTTATTGACATCGGCTGCAGTTATAACTTGCTGATTGATTGAATTAACAAAATTCCTGATTCCTAATGTTAGATTAGATAATAAAGTTCCATTTCCAGGATTAGCTAATAATAATACCACCACAAGCGGCCAAATCAAACCCGATAGCGGACGAGAATATTCATTATCTAAAACATCTTTTAACCATTGAGCCATAAAAAAGAGTAATGTACCAACAGCAAAAAATATGCCTAACTTTGTCAGTACGCCATATATATTATTAGTATCATCTTGTAATAAATCAATCCACTGCTTATCCCAGCCGTCAGTTATATTTTGTGCGGTTGTAACACCATTACTAAGGATATTATTGACTCCAATTTGAGCCAAAGTATTTAAGCGTATTATCTCAAACATCTATAACAATCCTAATCTAATCTCTCTTCTTTGTGGTTTAACCCTAATTCCTAATTTCCAAAACCTAAAAAATCGTAGGTTGGGTGGAACCTAGTGTAACCCAACATCTCGATCGAGTTGGGTTCCGCTATCGCTACACCCAACCGACAAAAAGATATGTCAAGCAATCAGCATTAATTCTTTCTCCCTAACAAATCAGTTTGAGAAGTCACCCGCAAAAGTCTAGCAACCTCTGCTGATGTATCTACTCGTCTCGCACGATTAACTTCGTCCATTTGTTCGGAAATATTTGCTAAATTTAAATTTGAATATTGTAAACTTTCATGGATATGCACCGTATTCCCAAGCGTTTCCGCTACCATTTTGGACTGTTGATTTTGAATATTGATATTTTGTAGCTGTAAATCTAATAATCCTTTTCCAATTTCTTTTGTTAGTAGTATTTGGACAGCGTTGGAACCAGGAGGGTCTACTGGAGGAATTCCGTTGATTAGTCCATCAGTAACTTGTTTACTAGTTGCCGCATTGTTAGCGATCGCAGTTATATTCTTAGCTGCTAGTTGAGTATTTTGTAATGTTTTGCTTAACCTTGCTTGTCCATTACTTCCAATTGCACCTTCGACCGAACCACGGGTGATTTGACGGTCAATTTTATTCTTTACCATCGCACCATGTACTGCTGAGTTATTTTCAAATTTATCTGATATTGAGTATTGGGTTACTTGCTGATTGACTGTGTTTCCTGCTGCATTTGGGTTAGGAATTTTCAGCGAACCTGTGGAGTTATTTATTGCTGTTTGTGGTTCTAGTGGTTTTAATGTGTCGGGAATATTTGCTTTGAGGTAGTTTTGTAGGTCGGTTCCGTAGTATTGGAAGTTTGTCCATACGTCTCCTAAGTTTGCTAGTGCGGGTAATGTTGTTAGTAGGGTGAGTGGTAGGGTTAATAATAGTATTTTTGTTTTTGGCATATGTTTTTTAAGAGGTACGAACCACAGAGGACGCAGAGGACGCAGAGGAAGAGGGGAAGAGGGGAGGAGGTTTTTATTTTCCACGGATTGAGTTGATTAGTTCTCGTGCGAAAATTGAAATTGCTTCGTATTTGTCGCTGTATTGTTTCATGGTGCGATCGCGTGCCGTTTGTTCGGATGGGTTGTTGGCAACTACTGCTAGTTGTTCGTATCCTGGGTAGTAGCGACAGTAGGTGTAGACTCCGTTGTCGTCTAGTAACCATTGACTGTAGATGTCTTCTTTGCGGGGGATGAAGCTTTCGGATGCGTTGCGGGTGATGATTTCACGGGGATATTTTAATATGTTGACGAAGCTATCTACTGCTACTGGTTGGATGCGTCCAATTAGTCGGGTTGTGAGGTTTTGTAGGATTTTTGATGCACTTCGAGAGCGTGCAATGGTGTCGGGGTCTTGTGCTGATAGAATGACTCTGACTCCTGCTTTTGCTCCGTTGGCACAAAGTCTACCAACTAGGTCGGATATTTGCTCGAATTCAAATAGGATTGGTGCTTCGTCGATAAAGAATATTGATGCTGGACTGCTTAATGCACGTCGCAATGCTGCGGAATATGCACTTAGGGATAGTAATGCTGCGTCTTCGCTGTCTGATAAGTTTCGCAGAGCGAAAACTAGTAAGGGTGCATTTGTAGGGAAGCTGGAGGGTGCAGAGACTGCTTGTCCAACTCGACTTTGCAACCAGAACCGAAAACGCAAGTTTATGACTTCGAGTGCGTCGTCGATTCTTTCTCCTGCACTGTTCAAATCTAGATGCTCCCGCGTGCAGTAGGTGAGAAAATCTTTTAAGGTGGGGGTTTTTTGCCATGCATCAGAACCGAATCCTTCGGTTATTGCTGCTTCATAACGTTGTTGGATACTTTTATCGGCAAAAAATATGCCTAAAGCTAGATTGATTAATGAGCGTACAGTTTGAGAAAGTAATTGATTTTCGGTTGATGAACCTAAAACCATTGTCATCAAAGCTGATTCGAGAAAGACGACATAATCTTGGAAGCGATCGCGTTTATCTTCTTCACTCAAAAATCGTAAATCTGGTTGTTCAAATAGGTTATTTGATTGTTTGGAAATATCGAAGTATGCTCCGTTACCTTCCATGAATTCAGTGTAGTCGGTGAAGGTCGATGTCCCATCGGGTTTGGGAAAATCAAGTGCGACAACTGGGATATTATGTGCTAAAGCTTGAGTTAAAATTCCTGAGACTAAAACCGATTTACCTGCACGAGTTGTTGCAAATAGCGCTAAATTTTTATGCTGGCTAAATAAATCTATATTTACAGGTGTCCCCCCTTCATCAGCAATCAATTCAAATCCTTTGTTATCTCCGACTTTCGTCGTGACAATCGGCATTAATCCCCAAACTTCATTGGTAAGATAAAGATGACGACGATTAAAGGGTTTTGCTAATAGAACTTCCCAAACAATTGGCAATGTTTGTAACCAAATTTTCCAAGCATATTCCTTTTCTCTAACTACTCGTGCTGGACGCTGAAAACAGTTTTCTATATACCGACAAGCTTCATCCAATTTTTCGACACTTTGACGGTGGACTAAAATTGTAATCCCAGCATGGATTGGGACAGCACCTTCATATAATTGTTCTTGTGCTGCTACTGATTTTCTCAATTTCATCTGAGCACCAACATCAATTGTATTACTTTTTTGCTCTGCTAACTTTGCCGTTACATTCGACTGCTTCAATACCCTTTGTAAAGTAGTTTTAACCAAAATCGGATTTGCCGCAGTCAATTCGCAGAATATTTCGGTATCAACAATTGTATCCCTAGCAAAAAGTTCCCATATATATCGCAGTTGAGAATTTTTATTCTGCCAACCACCGGGTTTTTCTAAGAAAGTCATTACACCGATATAACGATTTTTCAAATATACCCATTCTCGGTTAGCTACAGGTACATTTGTATCGATAAGTAACGTACTACTATGAATGTTCTCTAATAATAATTTTGTACTTGGTAAATCTGAATAAACCTGCTCTTGCAGACCATTTTCATCTAAAACTAAAAGTTGGGGAATTTGTATCGGCTTAGTCTGATTAAACCTTTTCCAGACTTCTTGCCAAAGCTCTAGAGTAGTTAAAGCACGGAATTCCAAACCCATTTTATTCGATAAAACCTGTTCCCAACGTCGAAATCCTTCCTGATAAGCATTGGTAATAATACTTTCTAGGCGTTGGTTTTCTCTTTCTTCAGCTTCACCCTTAAATGTAGTCCACCAAGATTCAGCTTTAGCTAAAAATTTCTCAATTACGTCATTTGCAGCTGCCGAATCTGGTTCAATTGTATAGGTGACATATACCCGGAGAAACTTAGGTTTACGAATTCCCGAACGAGTCAATTCCTGCACCCTAGCACGTTCGGAAGTCAATAAATATTGAATTTCTGGAGACGGAGAATTTTCTACCAAATCAGCAAGTTCTTCTTGTCGCTTTTGAGACGAAGAAAAAGAACCCAAATGAAAAGTAATTCGTTCCTCACCTGGTAAGTCTTTTAAAGCTGATTCGATATTCTGACAAATCGTGTCAACTTGTTCGCTTCTTAAAGTCGTGTGAATACCCTTGCAATCAAATCCAAAAACAAAGCAAAACTTATCTTTTTGATTACCCTTATTTAAAATATAAGCACCAACATCCCTACCATTAAGTGCCACCCGCACCATAGTAGCCAAATTTAGAGCATCTTCAAAAGGTGTAAACCTACTTTCTTGACCTGCGACGTTTACGCTTTGTTTGCCGATTTTTTGTTTCATAATAAAATACAAAGCTGTGGTAACGAGCGACACCCCTCGTCCAAGTGGGAACACCAATAAACTTGCTCAAAAATTTCCAACTTCTTCCTCCCGTTAATATCCACCAAGTTGTGATTCCCGAACTTGCAATTAAAATCGTCCACAACCATTTTTGCCATCCATCAGAAAACAAACCCCCGAACACACCATTAACAATAAAGTATGAAGCTAAAGCAATAATTGCCCAAGGAAAAATTTGGTTAGCAGGAATCGGTCCCAAAGAAGGTTGAGTTCCCAAAATTTGATTCACAGGACGAAATTCTTGATCGCGCTCAACAGTCATAAATAATTTTCTTGTTTTAAAGTTACCTACAACTAATCACAAATCATTAGACATCTCCGAAAATGATGTAAGGGCGCAATGCCTTGCGCCCCTACCAAAGCTTTCGGGCAACGCATAATTAATTTCTACCAGATGTCTATTAATAAAAATTATCTGTTATTTCTTCTTTGTCCTCTTTCTCTCTTCTTTCTTTCCTGCGTGTCCTCCGTGTCTCTGTGGTCTTTACCTCTTCATTATGAAACTACCATTTCAAATTACCCAGTAATAAAACCAGTCAAAACATCAGCAATAGTCACAGCAATAACCACCATCAAAGGAGTTCGAGCAATAACCTGCCAATCATCATCCTTACGAACAGCATTAATCACACCCACCAGAGAAATTGCAATATAGAGTAAATATAGCGCTCGCAAAATATTGAAAATCAAACTAATCGCAGGAGTCGCATTATTATTTTCAGCCGAACCTTGGGTCAGACTATTCTTAAAAAATGTTTCAGCTTTACCAAAAAATTGCGCTAAAGCAGGGTCAGCAAAATAATCAAGCCAAAATGAACTGAAGATTAAACTAACTGCCAAAACCTGGCAAATTACAACCCAATGCTTAGGCAAATGCATCTGTTTCCCAATCTGTTGGATAGTTATAGTTACGAAAGTAGCTATTATTAGACAAAAAAGCAGAGTTGGACTATTTAAAGTAATAACGCTCAAGAAGACAGCACAAGCAAGCAAAAATAGTACTGATTTTATTAATTTACCGTACCAAATTTCTATAATTTTTATTGTAGATATTTGTGCTGTATTTTTAGCTAAATCCCGCCCCAATACTTTCCGCTGTAAATCTTTTACAAACATGGATTAATTCCCGATTTATATTAGGAAATGATAGCGAATATAACTGTAAAAATTGGTAGTAATGTATGCACAAAGCTCAATTAAGAAAAAGTATTAAAACTTTTGCCGTTGGCGCTTATATGAATAGCAATACATTATTCAAAAAACATAGAATGACACCAAATATTATATGTTTCGGAATAAATAAATGCTGTGTTTTATATTACATTAGAGCCTGCATACGCCTAGTTGTGCCGATATATCCGTGAGGGCACGATATATCGTGCCCCTACAGACCCTGCGATGATAGAAAAAAGTAAGGTGGCAATTAACCACCTTACTAAACATCGATTATTTATATCAATCGATTCCGATTAATGTTCTTAGCGTCCTCTGCGAGTAGCACCTGCATTAATCGTTTCTAGCATCACTTGATAAATGTGGGCTTGGTCTATAGCGCCTGGAACACCAGGGATACTGAAGGTTCTTACAGGTCCACCTGGACGGTTGTCAACGTAGGTGTAATTCTGACCAACATACTTAGAAAGGCTTACAGGACCACCTTGGTAGTAAACAGGTACTAAACGGTTACTGTGATTACCCCAAAGGTACTTCTTAGTTGGGTCTGAACCCCAGAAATGTCCTGCTGTGTCGGGTGTTTGCTTGTTGTAGGTCAAGTCTTCACCACCGTTTGCTGTCAACAACTCAGGGAAATTAGGATTGAGGGTTAGATAGTGGTCGTGGTCAGCAGTAACAATTAACAAGTTCTTCTGCCAGCCGCCATTGTTATTAATCCAATTAATGGAGGTTTGTACAGCTTTATCAAAGCTATTCATCGTACCAATCAGGTTGTCCATGTTGTTATCATGAGCAGCCCAGTCAACATCTCCACCTTCAACCATCAACCAGAAACCATCAGGGTCTTTACCTAAAACTGTCAAAGCCGCTTGAGTTAAATCAGCAAGAGTTGGGTTTTCGTTCACTTCTCTAGTGATAAACGAAGCGTCAGTTTCACCAGCAGATAGAGGACGAACTGTGTCAGGTCTAGGAGTTTGGTTAGTAGAAGTTGTAGAACTAGATAAGCTGAATTGAGCCAAACCTGTGCGGCTAAAATCGCCATTAGCTGTAGCTACAGGTAAGTTGCCATCTTGTCCACGAGCGCCATATAAACCAAAGAGTTTATCTCCGGCATTAGGGTTGATAGTACCAGCAGTACTGAGCAAAGTTTGAGCTGCGTTTGGACCGCGCTCTAAGAATCTGTACCCGTAGCGGTTAGAAGTAGGCTTAGTTCTTAGTTCGTCGTAGGTTGACTGTTGAATGTAAGTGTATCTATTGACGGGTCCTACGGCAGTTGCATTTGTATGGTCAAGAGGATGACCGCCCCCTAGCAAGACAGTGGGCTTAAATATACTCAACGACTGCTGAAGAATACTATCTAAATCAGGAGCATCACTGTCGTATTTAGCACGACGGTTAACAAACGATGCCGCAGCCCCAGGAGTCGCATGAGTAACAGGAACAGAGGTAACCAAGCCTGTAGCTTTACCTTGGAGGGCAGCTTTCTCCAGAATTGTCGTTACTCTTTGTTCGTAGATGTCTACGCCCATCGCGTTATTGTAGCTCTTGACACCAGTATACATTGTGGTCGCTGTATTAGCTGAGTCAGGGTAGCTATACTTGATGTACTCTGGATCAAAGCTGCCTGGGTTTGCTGGAGTTATTGGTGTCCAAGGATTGGGACCGCCCTTAGCTGGGTCGTAGCCCACCAAGTTACCGCCAGAAGTAGCGCCTCCAGTAGCAGTAGTACCAGCATTGAAGGGTAAAGGTGTAAAATTAAAGCCTGGACGAATCGGACTCAAACCTGTTACACCGTTACTGCCAGTAAGAGCAGAGTTACCATTGCTGAAGGTGCCTGTGTTACCAGCGGTTTGAATGGTTGTACCATAGGTACTCATCTGGGTGTAACCATTCAGAGTTTGCAAATTCAAGCCCTGACCTTTACCACTGGTGTACATAGGAGCACCATTGGCAACTGCCGCCGCACGAGCCATTTCCCAGCCCATACCATCGCCAATCATCAAGATAACGTTGATACCATTACCCGCATAAGCTGGTAGTTGCCAACCGGGCAACATACCGAAGCTGAAGAAAAAGGTAGATAGCACCAATGCGAGAATTCTTTTACTGTTTCTTACCAATCGAATCATCGTTCATTACCCCAGAAAATTAGAACACAGGAAGTCAATCTATTTTGGATTATTGATTTTCGATTCAATTTGAAATAATTGGATATAAAATCTAAAAATTTCAAATTGTTTCGTTTGCAAAAGACAGCTAATTGGTGATTTATACCAAATTAGTTGTAGAAATTAGGTTCCGAATGGCTCGCTGCCGCGTCGTAATTAATTTGATCTACGTTTACGCTTGGTACATCAGATGCTGGAGCTGGTGCCTCTTGGGCAAAAACCACAGAGGAAAATACAACAAGCAACAAGCTAGCAAAAAAGCACACTAGCCATTGTTGGTATTTTTGCAATAGGCGTATCATTGAGTTTCCTCCTATTAATTAATCAAGATTCACTACAGGCGGAAAATCACAGATTTTTCGATTCTCAATCTCACTTTTGGTGACTGTTTATTTAGCAATTACCGCAGCAACTAAACTAATATCAAATAACGGGTGAAGTGGCTTCATCGCTATGGCTTTACGGCTAGTTAGTTGCAAAGAGCTTTCGGTAATCCCAAATGAGCGGTTGAGATGATTTTGCAATTTCCTTAACAGGCGATCGCGCTCCTCAACTGTAAGAGAATCCACAGTTAGATTGGCGCATAGCATCACTTGCCCTGAGCCAACTGTCCAAATGTGGAGCTTTTCAACCTCTGTCACACCTGGAAATGATTTGAGCGATGTTTCGACCTCTTGTGGTTCAACTGTTTCCGGTGCATATTCCAAAAGAATCTTGAGACTTTCTTGGATTAGAGGCAAAGCACTTAAAGCAGTCAAAATCGCCACAACTAAACTCACTACCAAATCAGCCCACAACCAATTCCACAAGTGAATGGCTAAAGCCGCAAAAATTACACTTACAGAACTGACAGTATCGGAAATGATATGAAGTAATGCACCCCGCAAATTTAAATCGTCGTGACTGTGGGGATGTAGCAAAGCAATGTTGAGTAGATTAATTATCAAACCCAAGGTTGCTACAACTAACATCGGCAAGCCCAAAATAGTATTCGGATTTTGCCAACGCGCAATTGCTTCCCAAGTAATAAAACCAGCAATGAACAGCAAACTTAACCCATTGACCAAAGCTGCCAAGATTTCGACACGACGATAGCCAAAAGTTGCTTTACCCTTTGCAGGTTGCTGTGCTAGCCAACTCGCTATAAGCGATATCCCCAAAGCAGCGACATCAGAAAACATGTGTCCTGCATCCGCTTGTAAAGATAAACTGCGACTCCACAAACCCACAGTCCACTCAACGACAAAGAAAACTGCAAGCAAAGCTAAAGTTATCCATAACAATTGAGTTTTCCGCTGAGTTTGAGCCAACATCCCAGGATTATCTCCAATCGGACATTCGCACCGTCGAAGTAGAAACATTCAATTAGGGAGTGGAGAGTAGGGAATAGAGAATAGGAAGTAAAGAGTAGGGAAATGATAATTCCCAATTTCATTATCCAAAATCCAAAATCCAAAATCGGGTCATTAAGGAGCTACACAAGTACCGCTAGCTACACTGGTAAATCCAGAGCCAGTAGATATATTAGTACTACCAATTGCATTTGCCACTACAGTTGCAGGTACAAGAGCCGTACCGTTAAATGCTTGCAATGTGATTCTGCCTGTGTTTGTCGAGAAGGTATTCTCAACTTGGAATGTTGCTCCATTGGTCGCTGAATTACCGTTATACAAGCTATAGTCAGCAACTGTGTTACCTG
>JANNFJ010001058.1:0-2952 GCA_031379725.1 Calothrix sp. OTE_75_metabat_31 | reverse complement strand
CAAAGCAGGAAGGAGGACAGACGGTAGGTCGAGAAATTATTGAAAACCTACTAAAGGTTCGCTTTGGCACTTTAGATGAGCAACTAAGCGCGATTATTCAACCAATTCTCGCGCTGCCGCCATCAGAATTTACCCCCTTGTTAATACAATTGTCCAAAGAAGAATTAATTGCTAGATTCGGTGGGTAAGCTTGATATTAGCTTTATCAACCGTATTTGTTTTGAAATATTTAACAGTAATCCCACCTTACTATTAAAAAGGTGGGATTATTTTGGTTATTGGTGGTAATTACGCAAAATATCAGCGACGTAAGCAGAGAGATTCATCTCAATTTTCGACGCAGCCTCGGTAATTTTTGAGTAAAAATTAACTAATAATTCCTAACTCCTAACTCATAACTTCTAACTCCCTACTCCCCTTCCCTCTTTTCCGTAAGCTTGCCAAGCTAAATCGATTAATCCATCAATAATCGCTGCAGCAACTACAGGGTTACCTTTACGACCTTCGATTGTAATATTTGGTATTAGTGAGTCACGCAAACGTTCCTTGGCTGACTCAACATTTACAAACCCCCCTGGAGTCGCAATAACTAAAGCCGGCTTGATTTCTTCAGCTTCAATTAAATCTACAAGCGTTGCGATCGCAGTTTGTGCTTGACCAATCACAAAAATACCCTCTGGATAGCGTTTAGCAAGGGTTTCAATACCCCAAGCAACGCGAGTTTTTTCATCCTGGGGTCGAGTTATCGCATCCAAGCTGCAAAAAACTGGATTCGCAAAAGTATTTTGCACATCCGACGCGATACCAACTTGTACCATCGGCACATCGACAATCACCGTAGTTCGTGCAGCTAATGCCGCTGCTGCCGCTTGTAAGGCACGTTCTGAGAAACGAAGTAGAGATTTGTATTCAAAATCTGCTGTAGCGTAAATTACCCGCCTGACAATTTCATACTCTGCGGGAGAAAAAACGTGGTCGCCAATTTCGCGGTCAATGATTGCCAAGCTTTGAGCATCAGTTACGTGCCATTCCATCGCAGTTTTGTTGTCTGATAACAGATCACAGCTTATACCAAATTGGGGAGTAGTGAGTAGGAAGTAGGGAGTAGGGAGTTAGGAGTTAGGAGTTAAAAACTTACTTTCTCCACCTTCTCCATTCCCTACTCTCTACATCCCACACCCAACACCCTATCCTCTAAGGATACTGTTGGTGAATTGATAGGGGTCTAACCCATCAGCCCCATATCTCTTGGTTTAAGTGCGTTTCAACGCACTTGGGCTGTTAGCCTTGGAATTACATTCCGAGGCGGGCGCAACGTAAGAAAGAGGGTTTTGGGGTGAGGGGTTTAATCATTCATGAATTAACCAACAGTATCCTCTAAGCTTCTGGAGTGGGGTTCCGGGAGAAAATTGGCGACAAGTAAGCGACCAAAACACCCATTAAGAAGCCGGCAATATTGCGAAACAAAGGAAGCCATTCAGAGGTGCGTGTTACAACAGGCCCAATACCGAAAGCGAGGAAGAGAATTCCCCATAAAGGAGAAAATATTAATGCCCATTGCCATGCAAATATTTGCCCTTCTGCACGGGGTTGTGCGGCAAAACCGCAAATTACACCACCGACAATTGAGGAAACTAAAGTGAGAATCCATTGTTCCCGTGGAAGTCCGGGGACGACGTTGCAACCACCTTTTACCAAACAGCCTTCAACAGTTTTTAATGTATCGAGTATTGCTTGGTCTTCGCCGTTTTCGCGGACGTAGTACAAGTTTCCAAAGCGGGTTTGCAGTTCAATCCAGAAGGTGCGGGGTAGTAAATTGTACACTGCATCGCCGACGCTGAAACTGAGAATGTTACCGCCACGGGCATCCGAAACTAATAAAATACTTTTATCATCCAGACCCCAAAACTTAATTACTGCCCGTCCCGGAGTGCGGTCATATTGGGTGAGTACTCGCAACTTCCACCCGGTTTGAGTTTCAAAATTATCAAGTTCTTTGGCTAAATCGGCTTCTTGGACATCGGTGAGGGTTTTGGCTAAATCTATAACTGGGGTGGGTGCGTTTGGTAATAATTCTGGATTATCGTATGCGTAAGCGTGAGGAGGCTGCATTGCCCACATTGAACCAGCTAGGAAAAATACCGCTACTGATACCAGAATTCGCCGCCAAAAACTATGTTTCATGGACTTTTTTATATAAATTTCGACAGTCGGCACGAATCAGGTTCTCTCAAAGTTTAAGAGAAAAGTGATAATTCGTTACACTTTTTAACTTTAATCTAATGTTGCCTACGAAAGCAAAGGGTTTTTACCTTTTTAATGATGAATTTTATACGGGGCACGATAAATTTACTTTCGCTGCGGCACAAACTACCCGGTTGGCATCTTGACTCAAGCGGTTGCTAGCTAGTACACAAGTATTGGAATTGAATGCCAACGCAAACCGCATTCCAACTCTTTTGTTCATTCTGTGGTTTAGTTCTTAAGCTTACTTTCAAGAAGCAACGATAACCTATTAATGCATGATGGGTACGTAGTAGCGCTTTAGCGCATAAAATACTAATTTAGCGGGCTATTCGCGCTAAGTCGCTTTGCGACACGCTGCGCGTTAGCGAAGCTTCGCCTTAGCGATACGCGTTCCCGCAGGGTAGCCCATCTACGAACCCCTCAGAACTTTTGACATGAACTACTATTGGTCTGTGTCATTAATCTGAGGGATGTAGAGACGCGTACCGCTAAGGCGGAACCCGCAGGGTAATTTCGCGTCTCTCTTAGGTTTCAATACCCAACCAACCCCCTCCAAAATTAATGATACGAACCACTATTAGTCCATGTCATTAATTTTGATGGGTTGTAGGTTGGGTTCCACTTTGTTCCACCCAACCTACGTCTACTACGTACCCCCCCAAAATTAATGACACAAAGCACTATTACTCCATGTCATAAGTTTTG
>JANNFJ010001039.1:0-7124 GCA_031379725.1 Calothrix sp. OTE_75_metabat_31 | reverse complement strand
CGGCATCGGGACGTTGTGCAGCAAGACATAAGGAAGCATAACCACCGAGCGAATTACCTGCTAAAATAGCTTTTCTACCAATAACTTGATTAATAAAATCGTTAAGTTGGTCGCGCCACAAATTACCGCTATATTCAAGCTTCGGTTTTGCCGAACGTCCGTACCCTAGAAGGTCGATAGCGTACACTTCAAAATCTCTTGATAGTTCGGAGATATTTTTGCGCCAGTGGTCGGTAGAAGCGCCAAATCCGTGGATTAGCAGCAAGGGGGGACGCTGGGAATTTTCACCTGCTTTGACGTAATATATATTATGCCCTTGCCATTGCCAGTATTGACCGGGAACTGAGATAGTTGGGGAGACCGTAGCCGTCTGCATAGGTTTAAGATGTGTGAAGTAGCTTTAATAATTGTAAACTTTATTTAACAACTAGATTTTGCCTGTTTACCGAATCATACATTCGGTTTTCTCTACTACAGCAGTCTAAAAGAGGACTAATTGTTCATTTGATTAATTTTGACTTTTCGACAGGGACAGATCCCCGACTTCTTCTGCGAAGTCGGGGATCTAATTTATCCCTTCAACATTAATGAGTGCAGAATGTAGAGACGTTACATCTAACGTCTCTACAATTTTTTTATAGTCGCTTTTGAATTTCTGTTGCTAAATCATCGAAAGATACATCAACTTGTTCGCGGTTTTGTAAATCTTTCAAGGCAGCTTTTTGTGATGCAGCTTCCTCCACACCAATAATTACACAAAATCGAATTCCTTGTTTTTCTGCGAGTTGAAATTGCTTGCCTAACTGCCGCTGGTCGAAACTAGTAATAACATTGAGTCCTGCTTTGCGTAACTTTTGGGAAATATTCAAATAAACAGGCATTAAATCATCCTGCATATTTACTACCATAACTTGAGCGGGAGTAGCTGCCAAAGGATTCAAAATACCAGCTTTAAGCAAGCGGCTAATTAAACGAGTTAAACCGATGGAAATACCAACACCGGGCATTTTTTCACCCAAAAACATCCCCACCAATTCTTCATATCGACCACCTGAACAGATACTGCCCAAAGCTTCGTGACCGATGAGAGTAGTTTCGTAGACCGTTCCCGTATAGTAGTTCAAACCGCGTGCGATCGCCAAATCGATGCAAAACCTATTTTCGGGTACTCCCAAATTTCTGACACCAGAAATTACAGTTTCTAATTCTTGTACTCCCAGGGTAAATTGTTCAACATCGGAAAATATATTTGCTAGATGTTTAAGTCTACTTAATATTTCATTTGACGTACCTTTGATATTAATAAAATCGATAATTTCCTGCGCTAATTCGGGGATTATATCTTCTTTCTCTAATTCTTGTTTGACTTTAGCCTCTCCAATTTTATCTAAATTATCAATAATTCCAATACAGATTTTAATTTTGCTTTCTTCAATTTCAATCGCTTCAAAAAATCCAGTTAAGACTTTGCGATTATTAATACGAATTAAAAAATCACCAATATTAATCGCTCCAAAAATTTCCGCGATAATTGCTGGCATTTGTGCGTCATAAAGCAAACTCAATTCGCGTCTACCAACTACATCGATATCACACTGTCTAAATTGTCGAAATCGACCATCTTTCGCACGTTCACCACGAAATACCATATCCATTTGATAACGCGCAAACGGGAAAGTCAAATCATTTAAGTGACGGGCAATATATGCAGCCAAAGGTACAGTTTGGTCAAACTTTAAAGCACGTTCTTCCGAACCAGTTTCCCCAGCCTTATCGCGTTCGGCTTGACGATTTGGCGGTAAAATAGGGCTAAGTCCGTAAATAATATTATCGCCTTGATTCCCCTTAGCTTGAAGAACCTCTAACCTTTCCACAGCCGGAGTTTCAATCGGTGTAAAACCGTAACTTTCGTATACTTTACGAATAGTATCAAGTAAATATAATTCCAGACGCTTTTCGGTCGGGAGAAATTCCGGAAAACCACTGGGAGTTGAAAAATTAACCTTATCTGTTTTTGCCATGTTGATATAAGAGAGTTAGGAATTAAAAATTATAAGTTAGTAAACAAGTATCCAAAGCTCAATGACTTACGCAAAAACTCTCCCTAACTCTTACCTTCGTGTCCTTTGTGTCCTTTGTGTCCTTTGTGGTTCCTTCCTTCATAATTTCCCCTAATTCCTGCAACCATTATCTACTAAAAATTTATTTATTATCAAACCACCATAAGTCTGAAACTGACTTTGTTTTTACAAATAAAGCTTTCTTGCGAAGGAATCGAGTTAGCGCTGTTCCATCCGTTCGACCACCACCCATCCCAGAAAACTTGAATGCATTTTTTTCACCTTCGGAAATTGTCACCGCTAAATTTGCATCATTAATACTAATCGTACTCGCATCGATTCGCCGTGCGATCGCAACAGCTTCAGTTTCGGAATCAGCAAACACTGCCGCACCCAACCCATAAATCGAGTCATTTGCTAAGTTTACCGCTTCCTCAACGCTTGTGAAAGCCATTATTGGCATTATCGGGCCAAATGTCTCCTCGGTCATTACTTTCATCGAATGGTCAACTTCCGTCAATACAGTTGGACGACACCACCAACCACCATTAATTTTTTCAACCTCCCCACCACAATGAATCACTGCCCCCAATTCTTTCGCTTCTCGCAAATGGTCGGCAATAATTTCTGCTTGTGTTTCGGCAATAATCGGGCCTAATTCCCCGCTATCAATTGTAGAGTGTGCCAGTTGGAGGCGCTGTGCTTTCGCTACAAGTTGATGATAAAACTCTGCAAATATCGCTTCAGCAACATAAATCCGCTCAATTGAGTTCTGGGACTGCCCGCTGTTAACAACTGCACCCCACAAAATCGCAGATGTTGCTAAATCTAAATCTGCCGATTCTAAAACTATTGCGGGGTCTTTGCCTCCCAATTCTAAAAATGCAGGTATAAATTCTTGAGCGGCAATCTCCGCAATATTGCGTCCTGTTTCTAAATTACCTTCAAAGCAAACCAAATCCACGCATTCTAGAAGAAACAAGCCAGTTTCCTCACCACCCTCAACAAAAGCTAACACATCGCGTAAACGAGGAACAGTATTAATTATTGCTACTAGGGGAGTCATAAACCGGGGTGCGATTTCACTCGGTTTGACGACAACAGCACAACCTGCAAGTAATGCGGGAATTGTATCGATGGTGGAAAGTAAGAGGGGAAAATTCCAAGGAGAAATTACATAAACCAGAGGTAATGGTGATGCAGTTTGTTGCAATTTTATGTAGGGAATTGCTGTAGCACTTTCGGTTTCCCGCAGCAGATGGGGTGCCATATTACACCATTTGTCAATATTGGTAAGCAAGGAATCGATTTCAAATACCGACATTGATAAACGACCTGTATCGGCAATCAATGCTTCGGTTAGCTTTTCCCGTCCCGATACTATGGCTTTTTTCCACTGCTGTAATGCTTCGATGCGTCCTTCTAATCCCAAAGAAGACCATAGCACTTGTGACCGACGCAACCTTTGGCATTGACGTGCCAAAAGTTTAGGTGGTGGGGGTACAATTACGCAGTCGTATTTTCCCGTGCGAGGGTTGCGAACTTCGATGGTGTTGGACATTGTTGCTTATTGTTTGGTGTTGCTTTAGGTAATGTACGTTGAAGTTGTTTTTAAAGACAGGCACTCCTGCCTATCTTACGGGTTCAGGTTATCTTACGGGTTGAGGTTATAAAAGACAGGCACTCCTGCCTGTACTACGATACCAATGCTTGTAACTGTTTGAGAACGGATTGAGCGTGGTCTTTGGTTTTGACTTTTGCCCAGGTATGAGCTATTTTTTGGTCGGGTGAAATCACAAATGTTGAGCGTTCAATACCCATATATTCCTTACCCTTACGTCCCAATGGGTCAATTATCTCGGTTAAGAAGCTTGGACGATTTGGATTATTGTAAACAAACTGGGTTGCATTATTGTTGCGATCGCTTACACTTACCAAATTCCCCCTCGCATCGTACCCGTAAAGAATTGCTTTACCTGTGGGGTCTTTAATTTGGGTAATTGCAAAGGGGTCAATTTTACCATCCCCATTCACATCAAAACTGCGAGTAATTTGGGTTCCGACAACTTCCCCTGTAGTTGAATTAACTAACTCCACTACAAACCCATCTAAAGCAGCTTCTTTTGAACGCACACCATTTCTATCAAAATCCAAGAATGCTTGACCTTGAATTTCTGCCAAACCTGTTTGGGTGCTTCCTAATGTAATTCCCTTGATTTTCGCGTTACTGTTACGCAGGACAATATACTCTGTTTCCGGTTGACTGATAATTTCGGGAGCGTTATTTCCAGTACCACCCCCATTTGCAACAATTATATCAAACTGCCTGGTGGTGGCATTACCAGCAATATCTGTAGTTGTAATTGCGAGGATGCGATCGCGTAGCGACTCTGCAAGAGTATCGCCGTTGTCAATTCCTGTAAAATCGATTACTTGGTCAAAATTCCCCGCAGCATTAAATACCAACGGTATCTCCGACAAATTATCGAATCTATAGCTGAGTGAGGCAATACCCGAACCAGTTCCATCAGCTTTACCCGTCAATCTCGCACTAGTTTGTAAGGGAGCTGTATCAATAGAATTGGTGAGATTAACTAGTGGGTTAAGAGTATCGATTACGACATTTCAAGGGAAGGATGGAGAGCTAATATTACCAGCAATATCAGTTGCAATCGCAGTAAAATTCTGTGTCCCATCGTTTAACTCACCTGTGGTAAGTTGCCAAATACCTGTGGTGTTTGCTGTGGTTTCTCCTAACAACGTCGAACCATTGTAAAGCTGTACTATCGCACCACTTTCGGTATTACCCGTAATTGTCGGAGTGCGATCGCGGGTAATATTGTCAATGTTGCTAATACCAGTATCACTATCAGGAGCTAAATCTAAGATTGGTGTCTGGATTTGGGTATCAAGAGTTAAAAGTAACAACTCTGAGCTTGGGGATGGTACGGACTTTCTCCCAATTACGCACAGAAGATTCCCCAACACCTACCTTACTCGCAACATCAACGGTTCTCAAATTCAATCGCTCTCTTAACTGTTTCATATCCATTACAGTAAATTTTACCTTAAAACTACCGCAACGGGTTGACGGCTAACTCTGACGTAAGTAGAATTAGTAATAAACAACCATTTCTGCCTTTATTTCAGATTTGAAAGCCTCTCATCCCACTTATCAACAGCAAGAAATAGCTTTTTAGACCCAAATCAAATTAGATTGCGTCAAGTATTGTTTCCGCAATAATGGCACTCGATTTGGAGTGGCTAAATTTCGGTGAGCAAGAACAACTAACTGTGCGCCCGAATTATCAACTGATTCCTTCATTCTTGGTAACTAAATGCAACTTTGTCTTGAAAAACAAGCAAACACAAAGAAAATTCGACCTTTACAAGTTGCCTGCACTATGAGCGATGTTTCGTCTGGGAAGTGCCATGTTTCAGCATCGCCTAAATCAAAGCGCTCACCGTATTTTTTTGGGCAGCCACGTTTTTTATTTGACTCCTTAACGGGTGGAGATTGGTAGAAAATTCGATTGCTCCGACATCTGGCTACTACAGCCAAATTTTGGTGTTTAGACTGCTCAAACAGAAATGAGCGTTGGCTATAAGCTGTATCTGCCACTAATACGCATAATTTTCTCTATTATGTCGAATAAATCTTTTGGTTCGTATCTACTCTCAACAAAAAGCGATTTACGCCCTGAATGTGAAACTTCTCCCAGTATCTGTGCCAACCTACTACACCCCCCAAACTTTGCCTCCGATAGCAATTCAGGAGGTATAAATGTCTAGATTGCATTGCGCTGTGGAGGGTTTACTAATTTCTCTGATTGTCCGATACCTATTTGTAGACGACCCATATTTATCAATCCATTATTTTGTCATTCTGTCAATGCGTAAGTCCTAGAATTGTGGCATTGGTGACGTTGGTTAGATTGACGAAGAAGGTTTCGTTGAGGGTGTCGCCAATTAGTTGAACGGTAACGGTTTTGCTGATTTCCCCGGAGGCGAAGCTAATTGTACCGTTGGCGGCTGTGTAATCGCTTTCCGAAATTACCGATCTAGCAGTTGTAGATAAGACAGAAGTTACGGCAATTCAATGCTGTCTCTAGCTAGAACAGCATTAAAGGAGAAGGAGTACCATGCGCCAGAGTTTTGCCCAATTGAATATTGAAGATGTAATTTTAGACATGTACCAAGTTATCAAATTCCTTGGAAAAGGGAACTTTAGCGAGGTCTATAAGGTAAGACACACTGGTTGGAATATTGACCTAGCGGTAAAAATTCCTAAGCCAGAAGTTTTGGCCGCAGTAGGGGGTGTGGAGAACTTTGAGCGCGAAGCTGAAACTTGGATGAACTTAGGGCTGCATCCTCATACTGTCAGGTGTTACTATGTACGACGCGTTGAAAACATTCCCTTGGTGTTTGTTGAATATGTGGCGGGCGGAAGCTTGCACGATTGGATTTATAATCATAAACTTTATGCTGGGGGAGCGATCGCTTCTCTACAACGTATTCTTGATATTGCTATTCAGATTGTCTGGGGGCTGCACTGTGCCCATGAACAGGGGTTGATTCACCAAGATGTGAAGCCAGCTAATGTAATGATAACTCCTGAAGGTGTAGCTAAAGTAACAGACTTTGCTCTAGCCAATGCACGGAATATAGTAAATATCCTAAATCTCCCAGTCGGTAAAGGGGGTCAGGATCGAGTATCTAGTAAGCAGAAAACTTCAATAGTGACTGGTAATGGTAGGATAATATTAACCTATTGTTCGCCAGAACAGGCAAATCAAGAACCCCTGACGCGACGCACCGACTTATGGAGTTGGGCTGTGTCCGTTTTGGAAATGTTCCAAGGGGAGCGAACCTGGATATCTGGGACTGTAGCCGCTCAGTCGCTAGAAAATTATTTGGAGAGTTCAGAAAACGCTCAGTTGCCCCAGATGCCCATGCAGGTAGTCCAGTTGCTGCGCCACTGTTTTCAGTACAACCCAGGTGATCGCCCCCACAATATGCTGGAAGTCGCCAACGAGATGCAAGAGATTTACCAACAGGTTACAG